>CAJOMI010000010.1 GCA_905235545.1 uncultured Lachnospiraceae bacterium
ATAAGGAGTATCTGCCTGTCGATATGCGAAATTCCAATCTTCGGAAATTCCGGTCTTTCCGGTATTCACAATACACTCGATCCCATATTGGTCTGCTATAGACTGAATATACGCATTCGGCGTGGAAGTGACGATCTTAATCACACTGGAAACCGTCTGCTTCTGCAGGGATTTTATACATTCTTCCAAATAGGGACTTTCTTTATACGCACAAATCACAAATGTGTGTTCATTATTCATCATAAGCCTATCCTCTTTTTTCTCATTTACTATCCGATCCGTCTCATCGGTATGCTCTTTTTCGATAAGGACTCGCAATCTGAAGCAAGAAAGCTGGAAGCGTTCTTGAAACACTCGCTATCTGCGTGTACTCAACCTTTCACAATTCTACAGGTATGCTTTCATTCTCCGACAGGAGCATCTTTATCATAATTAATTCCAACCAGAAGAATTTCACTTCCGTAACCTTTCAGTGCATCTGGGTACTTCCTCTTGATTATCTGATCAATTGCCCCATCCGCACTCTTATTCCACTTAAGTTCCTCCACCAATGCAGGTCAGTCGGAATTATGTTTCGGAAGATATACGACATCCGCATAGCCTTCTCCGACAGGTAATTCTTCCCATTGCAAATAATGATCACGGTATGTGTAATATGCAAGCTTAATTACACTTCTAAGACTCTCCTCTTTATTATAATGAAGAGGGGCTGTTTCTTCCCCATGTATCTTTTCTATCTGTCTGGCTACAGCTTCCTCATTGCCATGTATCGTATCAATGAATAATTTTTCACTTTCTTCAAGGCGTTTTAGAGTCTCCTTATGGTTTACTTCCCGAATAGACTTTTGAAACTCAAGTTTGATCTCTTCGTTTGGTATATAAACTGTTTTTGATTCAGAGTTATATGCCAAATACCCCAGATGAATCATTAATGTAAGCACATCATCTTTGCCCTTAAATGTGACCAAATCATTTGCAAAACCGTTTGTATTAACCGTAACATCAACACCGCCGATAAGTTCCGCAATTGTCTTTGACAAACCATTATACGGCTTGCTGATATACTCCATCAATCCTTCTGCGGCAGAGGTTTCCGTCCAATAGGAATCAAAATCACCATTATCAATTGCCTGCATAACCGAATTGGGATTATATACGGCTCCCACATCCTTGAAATCATAACCATCATACCATTGCTTCATGGAATCAAAACTGATATTATTCTCATCACACAACTTTCTGACTTCCTCTTCCGTAAAACCAACATACTCCCCAAATTTTCTTGGCTTAATCATTGAATATTCTCTGAAATTGGAAATAGCCGACTGAGAACCATCCTTTTTTATCGGAAGTATACCTGTCATATATGCGGCAGCAACTACTTTGGGAGTAACATTCGCATTCTTAAAAAGCCCTCGCAACAAATTAAGATATGCTTCCTGCGTCTTATGATCATCCTTAGCCTCACGAATCAGTGCATCCCACTCATCTATAATAAATACTATCTTTTTCCCTGATTTCTCCACAAATTGAAGGAGGCAATTCTCTACTGTTATAAAGCGCGACAGTTCAGGATATACTTCAATCAAATCATTTCTTAAATCCTTCGCTATCATACCCGGCACTCCTGACAGTTTTAACATACCATCAGACTGCTTCACTGTAGAAATAAAACCGGTCACATCAATGACGATCACATTGTATTGGTTTAAATGCTTCCGGTACGATTCAGCCTTACTTATCTTATATTGATCAAATAAAAAATGTGAGTCACAGGAGCAATCATAATATGCACAAAGCATCTGTGCCGTATAAGATTTTCCAAAACGTCTTGGTCTTGAAAGACACATTAATTTTTCCGGTTTATTGATGCTATTGTTGATAAGATCTATCAATCCGGTCTTGTCAATGTAGTTTCCTTCTATTATCTCTGCAAAAGCCTCATTTCCCGGATTCAGGTACTTGCCCATTCTTCCCCCTCCTTTCACAGATCAACACTAAATTAGATATCATTATTCATAGAATGTTTACGTCAAAAGACAAGGAATCACTGAAAAAGTGAATCCTTTATGTCATATTCTTATTTCTTCATCTTGCTTGACTTTTGTCCTCTTGCATATATTTTTACTAACATTCTTGCTATAATATCAGTCCAGAACTTCTTATAAATATCATGCTCTTCCGCACTTCGTCCTAATGTGCAATCATCATATAAGAAGTATCCGCCTGCCGATATGCGAAATTCCAATCTTTGGAAATTCCGGTCTTTCCGGTATTCACAATACACTCGATCCCATATTTGTCTGCTATAGACTGAATATAGGCATTCAGTGTGGAAGTGACGATCTTTATAACTCTGGAAGTTGTCTGCAGAAATTTTATACATTCTTCCGAATAGAGACTGTCTTTATTCGCACAAATTTCAAATGAATGTTCCTTCTACATTATTACATCTCCCAGACTCTGATTACTTTATCGCTACTTATCTGATGATTTCTTTTAGAGTATTACTAATATATGCTATGATATCCTCATCCATATAAGGGTGTATAGGTAAACTCAGCACTGTCTGACACAATTTTTCTGTTACTGGGCAATCTGCATTGACACTGTCCGTGTCAGAAAATGCTCCTTGAAGGTGCATCGGTTTAACATAGTAGATCATGGAAGGAATACCTGCTTCTTTTAATCTTTTCTGAATCTTACCGCGATCTGTTCCTTCTGCAAGTCGGATCGTATACTGAGCCCAACTGCTGACATACCCATTCTTCACATACGGTAATTGAATATTCAAATCTTTTAATTTGTCATTATACCATGTTGCCGCTTTATTAACATCGATTACCTCATACTCCCGAAAAGCTTGTAATTTTACTTTAAGAACTGCCGCCTGAATCGTATCTAACCGGCTATTTCGTCCCAATTGGATATTATTGTATTTATCTTCTCCACTCTTTCCGTGAACACATAGACTACGAATTAACGCTGCCCAATCATCTCGATCAGTAAAAATTGCTCCTCCATCGCCATAACACCCCAACGGTTTTGCAGGAAAGAAACTAGTTGTTGCAATATCGCCAAAACTACAAGCCATTTTCCCCTGTATTGAGCCTCCGAAACCCTGAGCTGCATCTTCTAACAACAGAAGATTATATTTTTCACAGATTTCCCGAATACGATCATACTCTGCACATTGTCCAAACAGATCAACCGCCACAACCGCTTTCGGTACATACTTCTTTTCATTCAAAACATTCTGTACGGCTTTTTCAAGGCATTCCGGATTAATATTGTAAGTCTCTGCATCTACGTCCACAAAAATAGGAGTTGCTCCCTCTCCGGCTGGGCACTCACCGCTTGAAAAAAAGGTAAAGTCTGGGACAAAAACAGCGTCTCCTTCTCCTATATTCCACGTCATCAAGGCAATACTGATTGCATCGGTTCCGTTTGCACAGGTAATACAATGCTTAACTCCAACATAATCTGCCAGTTCCTTTTCTAATTCTGCAACCTGTTTTCCTGAAATATAGTTTGCATTTTCACAAACTTCCAAAATCGATTTGTCAATATCCTGTTTTAACACTTGATACTGCTTTTTTAAATCCCGAAACTCCATTATGTGTTCTCCTTCTGTTCCTCAATTCCATCCTCTATCTTATTGTAGCGCCGTCCGCAATCTGGACATATCAATTCTTCTGAAAGAACCTGACCACACTCACACACCCAACCGATTTGTCTTGCGGGAATTCCTGCCATCAAAGCATGCGGAAGAACATTTTTAGTAACCACAGCTCCTGCAGCAATCATACAACTTTCTCCTAACTCATGACCACACACAATCGTCGCATTGGCACCTATTGTCGCATTTTTTTTAACGATGGTTTTGAAGTACCCTGCCTTTCCTTTCGGATATCTAGCTCTAGGTGTCAAATCGTTGGTAAAGACCATGGATGGTCCACAAAAAACGTAATCTTCCAACTCAACCCCTTCATAGATGGATACATTATTCTGCACTTTGACCCCATTACCGATTTTCACATTACCTGCAATATTGACATTTTGTCCAAAGGAACAATGCGACCCGATTGTTACACCGCTTTGCACATGACAAAAATGCCATATCTTCGTTTCCTCTCCAATCGTCACATTCTCATCTATAATACTACTCTCATGCACGAAATAATTCATACCAATCTCCTATACAGTAAACTCTCCTACCATATCAATACTGGCAAAGTTATCCAGTGGCAGTTTCACAACTTCGCCCGTCTTCTGGCTCTTGTAAATTGCCAGAATCATTTCTAACGCCCTTCTTCCTGCATAGGCATCCACATATGGTGATCTGTCATCTTTTATAGCCTCTTTACATCCGCAAACAAACTGGTATGACCATTACCATATACATTGCTGGTATATTCTTCCAGACCTTTGTTTTTCTCATCTTCATCGGTTTCATCCGAGAATTCCCAAACGTCTATATTATTTGTAGATTTTCCACCAAGTTTTACGGTGCCGTTTTCGCCAAACAGATATAATGTCTCCTCCAAATTCTGAGGATATACATTCGTCGTGCCTTCTATCGTTGCTACCGCACCATTTTTGAACTTCACAACCGCCATTCCGATATCTTCTGCTTCCAGATAATCATGAAATTGCTGCTTTGTAACACCGTATACACTCTCAACTTCATCGCCCATCATCCAACGCAGAAGATCAATTCCATGAATACATTGATTCATCAATGCCCCCCCGTCATTTTTCCATGTTCCTCTCCAAGGCGCCTGCTCATAATAGTCGCGATTACGATTCCAGCGAACATGAATGGAACCGTGTGACAGTTTTCCAAACCGCCCATCCTCTAATGCTTTTCGCATTTTCTGAACAGCAATATTAAATCGATTCTGATGGCATGCCGATACTTTTACATTTTTTTTATTCGCAAGTTCAATAATCTGATCAGCTTCTTCCAACGACATCGCCATTGGTTTTTCTATGATGACATTAATATTATGCTCAATGCAATAAAGTGCTATCTGACCATGCAGGCCGCTTTCTGTTGCTATGCTGACCAAATCCAGGCTATTTTCTTCAATCATCTTTTTATAATCTTCGTATCGCTTGATACTCTGATCAGAGTTAATTCCATTTTTTTGAAGAACATTTTCCATGTGTTCAGGAACAACGTCGCACACAGCAACGATTTCCAGTTTATTATTAAGCGCTGCCTTAATATGATTTGTGGAAATACGTCCACAACCGATTAATGCATATCTCATCTCAATCCTCCATTATCTACTAATTAAATCTACAATTTTCTGTGCAGCGTTTCCATCTCCAAACGGTTGATAATCTTTCCGAATGAATTGTTCCAACTGTAATTTTGCCAAAATATCCTCTTTTTCAGGTCTTGCCAGGTGATTTCGATTATCCACCATTGTTTCTGGCCAGACAACAAAATCCAGTATAGTTACGCACTTTTTCTTAGCAAAAAATGCTTCCCGCTGTAATCCTCCTGAATCCGTAACTATTTTAATTGCATGATTCACAAGAAAAATACTCTCTAAATAGCCCACCGGCTCTGTAAAACAGATTTGTTCAAACCCGTACCTGGTTTGCAACCGTTTGACTCTTTCCTTATTTCTGGGATGTACCGGGTATATAGTCGGGGCATCTAGGTCATCCATTGCTTTTAATATCTCTGCCAATGATTGATCATCGTTTGTGTTTTCTTCTCTATGACATGTCAGATAATAAAAATCTTTTGGCAGTGTACATGCTTTTCCATCTAATCCAATGAGTATGACATCCCTTGCCTGGAACCGGTCACTATATGAACAAAATGCATCGTACATGGGATCTCCCACCAAATATCCTCTGTCTGACAGATTTTCTTTTTTCAAGGAATCCATGCCACTTTGTGTACTGGCAAGCAGTAAACTTGACAAATGATCAGTACATATGCGATTCATTTCCTCAGGATTCGTCTTGCTATGTGTTCTTGCCCCTGCCTCAACATGACAGATTGGAATATGTAGTTTAGCAGCCGCCAGTGCTGCTGCCAATGTCGAATTCGTGTCACCATATACCAGCAACCAATCCGGCTGTTCCTTCAATAACAATTCTTCAATCGCAATGAGCATCTTTCCTGTCATTTGACCATGTGTTCCACCCGAAATTCCCAAGTTGTAATCCGGCTTTGGAATGTCAAGTTCTTCAAAAAAAGTTTCTGACATATTATAATCATAGTGTTGTCCTGTATGGACTAATATTTCCTCATGTTCTTCTCTTAACTTGTGAGATACCACCGCTGCCTTGATAAATTGCGGTCGTGCACCCACTACAGTAATAATTTTCATTACAATACCTCAATATTATCTCTATTCTTAATATTCTTCATAACGTTTTTAGTGTCAAAAATAAATTGGGCGTTTTCCTGAATCATTTCGTAATCCACATTCGAATGCGCACAGGTTATAACAACCAAATCATATCCTGCTACCACATCTGGTGTCAATTCCGAAATACTCTTTCCGGATTCTCCGTACATATTTTTGAATTCAGGCACCCAAGGATCATAGTACTCAACATTTGCGCCGACTTTTTTCAGTTCTTTTAACACCCGGATTGCAGGACTTTCCCTGTAATCGTCAATATCCTGTTTGTATGAAATTCCTAAGAGCAAAATTCTAGCACCATTAATCGCCTTTTGGAATCGATTTAAAATATGCATTGACCTTTCCACACAGTACTCCGGCTGACTGTCATTAATTACCATGCTATTCTCAATCAAAGTGGTATGGAAGCCATATTCTCTGGCCTTCCATGTTAGATAATATGGATCCAATGGTATACAATGTCCGCCGAGTCCCGGTCCTGGATAGAATGCCTGAAAACCGTATGGCTTTGTTTTCGCTGCGTCAATAACATCCCATACCGATATATTCATCTTGTTGCATAGACGACCAATTTCATTGACTAGACCAATATTGATATTTCGATATGTATTTTCCAATATCTTTTCCATCTCTGCAACAGCAGGGCTATTAACTGTATAGACCTCTCCCTCCAAAACAGTTCGGTACATCGCAGATATAACCTCTGCCGCGTCTTCTCCGATTGCACCTACGACCTTCGGCGTATTCTTTGTTTTATATATCAAATTACCCGGATCCACTCTTTCCGGGCTAAATCCAAGATAAAAGTCAACCCCACATTTCAATCCCGATTCCTCTTCCAATATCGGTTTTACTAATTCCTCTGTCGTGCCCGGATAAGTCGTCGACTCCAAAACAACCATTGTCTTCGGAGATAAATACTTCGATATTGCTTCCGTAGATGATTTAACATAACTGATATCCGGTTCTTGATGAATATCCAAAGGCGTTGGCACACAGATTGCAATAAAATCAACTTCTTTAATAAAACTAAAATCCGTTGTTGCTTTTAACATTCCGTTTTCTACTAATTTTTTCAAATCATTATCCACGACATCCCCAATATAATTATGTCCCTCATTTACCATGTCAACCTTAGCTTTTTGTACATCAAATCCAATTGTACGAAATCCGGCCTTTGCTTTTTCGACCGCCAACGGAAGTCCTACATATCCTAAACCTACCACACCAACTACAATTTCTCGATTTTCAATTTTTTTAAGTAACTCCTCTTTCATCTACGTGAGCCCTTCCTTTCTACTCAATAATACTTTTCATATTATATCATTTTCATTTTTTAAATTCAATAATATATATGCACTATATCTTTGCCCGAATTTCTTTGTTTAAATAGTTCAGAAAATATACCATCAGGCACGCAGACGAAAAGATACAAATACATAATGTTGTAATCGCTGCTCCTACCATACCCAATTTGTGAATTAATATCCAGTTAAAAATAATATTCAATACACCCTCCGCAATTCCCATCCAAAAATTCACACGAAGTTTTCGCTGTGTAACAAGCAAATTTCCTATAATTTTCCGAAATGATGCCGAGAATAAATAACTTACCATCAGGATTCGAAACGCCGGCACTGCATCCAGATACTGCTCTCCAAATAGTACAGTTACCACATAAGGTGCAGTCAGTTCTAAGAATGTGGTAATGACTAAGTTCAGCATAAAAAAATACTTTGTAATCGTAAAGAACTGATTTTTCACCCACCTCTTGTCATCTTGCTTACTTGCAAAATACGGATACGCATACACCATTAACGCATTCGGTATAAACAGCAATGCATTTGGCAAAATCGTTGCAGTTTTGTATACTGCAATAATTTCAGAATCCTCTTCCACGATTCCTATCAAAAAAACGTCAATCAAATACAGCAACTGGCCGGTTGCAATATTCAACATCGAAATCAACGCTATTTTTATAATATCTTTTTTTTCTATTTCAGATATTTTTTCCCTAGAAATAATTCTTTTTAACGGAAAATGAAATGCAAATACACTTACCGCAATCGAGACAAAAAAAGAGAAATTTCGAAACAATATCAATCCCTTCGCCTGTAAAATATAAGCACCCGAAATAGATCCTGTCATAATCAAAAACGTGTTTATCAAAGAGTTCTCTGCATATATTTGATTTTGCATATTATATCTGTAATAAATTTGTATACAATTAAACAATGTCGTCAAAATAGGTAATATTGAAAAATATAATAGTAATTCTGATGTCCCTGCAATGGAAAATGATAATATTTTTGAGGATAAAATAATCACAAATCCTAGAAAAATATTAAATACACTTCCAAACAAAAGTCCAAATTTCATATATTCCTCTGCTTTTTGAATATTTTCTCTATTTTCACTACATACCTGCAAGCATGCCGATTCAACTCCAAAGCCTGCAAACAGAGCAAAAAAAGAATAGACATTATATGCGTATGAATATGTTCCAAAGGCGTTCTTTGTCAATATCCTAATCAGGAAAAAGTTACTTGCAAACGATATGATCTGATTGAAAGCACTTGCAAGAAAAACATGTCCCAATCCGTTTTTTATTAATTTTTTTGTATTTACAATATATTTTTCAATCACTGATTTTCCCCACTGCATATTATGATCTCTATTTACGTCATCTTTGGTTCCGTGATTTTTCGTCACTTAAAACTATGCGAGACTTATTTATTCACATTTCCCAACAAGACAGCTTCTGTTTTACCATCTACAAGTTGCAATTTATAAAGATCTCCAGCCTTAATATTCTGTAATCCATAGTAATATTTTAATTTGTATAGATTTATATTGTCCGATACATTATAGCACCAGATATATGAATAATGTAATGTTTCCAATAAAGACGGATAATTTACACCATCACAATATATAATTGATTCATCGCCACTCCTAATATACATCTTATAGCAATCTTTATTCCATATATACTGTGATCCAAGTTCGTACATAAGACACTTGGATGTCGTTGAATCTATATTACCCAAAAGAAAAATCTTACCATCATCATCTATTAAATTTTTTACAGACTGCGAAACATTTTCCGTATCCACGCGAAGTTTATATTCACTATCGCGTTCTATATTGAGCGTGGTTGCTTTATCTATGAAACCATTTCCGGTCGCAAAAATCAAGGCCATCAGAGTGCCAATTATAACGATATCAGTCTTGTCTTTATTATGAATATATAATTTTCTTTTTACCAATAAACTGGCGATTGCAGGCAACCCTAAAATCATATAATATGCCAAATATCTTTCCAACCCTGCTACACTTTTACTGTCACTGACACTAAAAATTTTTACGTATGCATAAATCATGATCAAAACATATCCAATAAATCCAATTGCGTAACAAGACAACACGGTAATATACAATGTTCTTTCTTTGCCTTTTTCCTTTTGTGTAACCATGCAATATATTATTACCAGCAAAACAAAAAACGAAATAAAATAACTGACACTGGGTGGATTTCTATCCGGATCCGAAAAAATAACAAACACTTTTTCAATCACACCCTCTATAATATTACCGATACTCTTTTGTTCAGTTGATGCAATCCTTCTGTCAAGAACATTTTGTTGCAAAAGGCAAGACCAGATAAATGTAATAATGTAGCCACTAGATACTGAACAAATGAAAGGTATAACGATCCTTTGGGCAACCGACAGAATTCGTTCTTTCCCCTGTTTCATTACATAGGAATTAACTATGTATACCAAAAAAATGATTCCAACATCCAACGGTCCAACCATGCTCTTCATGGATCCAATACACATCAGTGCGCCAAAGAATACCCATGGATTAATCTTGTTTATTCTATTTAACAGCAACCATGCAATCACACTGCCTGCCCACAATGGCAAAACAAAATCCTGAAGTAAATTATAATATTTCACATAGGTCAGAATATTCAACGACAAAAATACAAGTACCGTATATAGAAAAACAGATTTCCATTTTCCCCATGCGGAGCCTGAAAAGGGAAGAAAAATAGGTATAAAAGCAAGAATAAAATTACCTACAATACAATTCTTTTCACAAAATTGACCAAAACCTGTCCAAAAATATTGAAACATTGTAGCGATTGAAAGTGTAATCGATTCTCCTGTAAATTCCTTTGCATAGTAAAGTTTTCCGGTGTCGTGAATAAATTTTACCGCTGGCCCCCACTGAAAAAATTCGTCCGGATATGTGAATTTAGCACCCCGAAACGCAATGATCGCGTAAAGAAAAACCATGCTCAACATAACAATAGATGGTGACAAGAATTGCTTTCCTCGTTCCATCAGTGTCATCTGTTTTTTCTCTTTCTCAAAGGAAAAATTGAACAGAAATGCAAGCACCCCTGCACCTGAAAGGACAGCTGTTATCACATAAATCAAGGATGCCTTTCCGAATATCCCCAAGAGGAAAACACCCAACATAATAAAAATTGCAGAAAAAACAATGCTTTCTTCCGTCGTCATATGCATTATCTGATACCACGCCAGAGAAATGCAAAGAAACATTATAAATAAAATTCCAAGATACAGTATATTCATTCTTTTCCCACCGTTCTTATTTCATAATAATTTTATCAATTTTAATATAAGGAAAATTCTTCCAATCCTCTGTCATATCCGAATTTTTTTCCTCATTATTTATATTCAAAGTTTCTATGAGCTTCAATTTCCCTTGCAGTTCTATCTCAGCAGCATCTTTTGTCAATATCTGAATATTAGCCTTATTATTTTTTACATAGCAAAGATATAGTTTCTTTCCATTATCAGAATAATCTTCCGATTCCACTATAAAATATATATATGACTTTGTAATATTATAGACAGCATAAACTGTCCCGCTGATATCTATCTCGCGGTTCCAATAAAAATGGGGATAATTTACAAAGTTGTCATATGTCATCCTAAGAACATTATTTTCAAAAATCTGCTTTTCACTGCCCTCTACATACAATGCATCAACGACCGGAATCTTCTCTAACTCAGAATCATAGTTATCCAGACCGGAATATAATCCGTAAACCTCTATCTTCTGGCCTATTTCTAATTCCGGCATATACGTCATCGTATTATTTCTACGATTAAAACTATATCTTAATATATATGAATGTTTGTTTTTGTCTACCGCCCTCACATACCAATTACCAACAGCAGCCTCATCGACATCCATCATTAAATATTTATCAACTACCTCGCACTGTAATTTTATACTTTTATTCTGATAGGTACGATTGTCATATACTAAATCAACATATGGGATATCTTCTGCATTGTAACATAATTCCTTTCCACTCATTCCTAAAAAATAATAATCATAATCGATTATATTATCATCTTTATTATACTGAAAACTTACACCTATTGGCACGTCCATCTGATAAATCACTTTGCTATAATCCGAATTTTCCTCACTATATTGCCTTATCGTACCATTCAAACAACCCTCTTTATACTTCCCCTTATACTTTATCTGTGTGCTGGCAACCTCCAATTCTCCCTTGCCTTCAAACTTTCCGTTTTCCCATTTTCCATTATAAATAATTGATTCATATACCTCGTCATTAATATATGCAGTTCCCCTGAATTCGCCTAAGCCTTCCGGAAGCCCGTTTTTTATTTTTCCGCTATAATCGCCCGTATATGTAAGTCCTCGCCATACCACAGAATAACTCCACTCTTCAACTTTGTTATTATTTTGATTTTTTTTTGTAGGTTTTAACATATACATAGAAATGCCGCTCAAGAAAACAAGCAGTACACATACACCTATAATTATTTTTTTTCTCATAATGCCTCCTGCATTTTGCATATTGTTTCCTCATATAATTGCAAACATTGTTTTTGTTGTTCTTTCCATGAAAATCTCTCTGCATTCTTGGTCATTTTTGCAATATCATAACATTCTTTACGATTCAAAATCTGTACCACTGCGTCTGCCAACTTATCAATCAATGCTTCTTCGCTTTGTTCACTTATCACAATTCCATATGAACCAATAGCCTCCGGAATTCCACCAATCTTATTTCCAACCGGAATCACACCACAAGCCTGTGCCTCCTTGATGACACATGAAAAACCTTCCTGTCGGCTTGGAATAACCAATACATCCATCTTATTATATTCTTCTGATAAAGCTTTTGGTGTGATCTGCCCCAAATAGGATACCGGCAAATCCGCAGTCATTTCTCGCATCCGGTTCAAGAGTCCTCCCTGTCCGATGACAACAAAGTCAACCATATCTCCAAATTCCTTATATATCTTTCGAAATATATCTGGAATCCTATCCGCCCCCTTTATCGGCAGTAGATTACCGACAAATCCAACTCTTTTTTTCTTTTCGCGTAATATAGATTGTTCTCGGAATATATCTGTATCAATTCCATTATAAATGACCCTCGCATTTTTTCCTGAATAACCGAGTTCTATCGCCCTGTTCTTAAGCGCTTCGCTCACAAATTCCACAAACGTAGCATTTTCCATAATATTGATCATGGCCGGATTGATTTTCTTATCGGCCATGGCAACATTAATCTCGCTCCCGTGGCAAGTTACAATATACGGTATATTATATAACTGTGAAATCCTTGCAACAGCTAGGCCTGAGGGCCATATTCCATGCAAGTGGATCAAATCTCCATCCAAATCCGATAGTTGCTCATTTAATTGTTGAAATATCTTACGTCCATAATACAAAGGATATATCTTAGCAATCATCATTTCAAACAGATTAAACGGGCATCTGACCAAACGATATCTAACAGCACCCTGTTGACCGAGTGGGCCTCCGACATCCGGAATTCCTTTGATTAAAAGTAATTTCTTTACAAGTGATGAATATTCCATACACAGTGAGATTGGCACAATAGCTGTATTTAGTTTTTTTAATGCTTCTATTCTGCGTGTTACAAAAATTCCGCAGTGTGGCATATGCTCTCTTGCCCCCATCGCATTAATATAGATAATCCTCATAATACTAAATTCCCTTCATTAACAGATAACTTGTGAAATATTAACATCTCAAATACTTCATTCTGACAGATATTTTATAACAGGCGCAAAAGTAACCTCCATATCCGCTTCCTTCTTTGTGTATTCTCGAATAACGTCTCCTATTTCCTTTTGTGAATGACGGTTAATCGCCGACAAATAAAATTGTACAAGTTGTTCAATATTCACATCTGTTTCATCAGCAGGAACATAATATACAAGATTTTCATCCGGTATGAAATCAATTTTGCAGGAAGAGACCATAAGCAATCCTCTTGCTCCGTATTCTCTGGATTTCAGCGGACTTGCCGTCTCAAGATGAATGCGATGTAATCCGATTGATGAAATTGCAATATTTGCCTGATCATAGATTGTGTTTAGTGCTTCACCCGATTGATTTCCATAAAATATGACAGATGAGGTTAATCCGGAACTCTTTACCATTTTCTTATATTTTTCCAACTCCGATCCCTCTCCGACGATATGGAACTTAACCGTTAGTGCATTCCCCTTCTTATAATACTGTTCCATTCCTCGAATCACTCTGTCAAATCCATGCCACGGAGAAAGCATTGCAACTCCGATGAGATTCAATGTATCTTTCTCTGTCTTACCTTTTGCTTTTGGAATAGATGAAAAATCAATACCGTTCGTAATCATTATCGTAGGGATTCCAAAAATATTGTCATCTTTCGAATAGGTAATAATCCGATCCACATATTTCTTCATACGTCCTCTGAATATACGATCCATATGAGATGCCATACGCAGAAAAAAACCATTTGAGAGTTCCTGATCATACGGATAGGTTGGAACTTCAACCACTATTTTTCCGCAATTCTTGGACAATACGGAAAGCAGATGAATGTAAAACGGACTTACGACGCTATGACGGATATAGACCGCATCATAATGCTTTTTCTTCAGTTTTTTAGAGAAAACCCTATAGGCCAACATAATATTAAGTCCAACCGGCACACGTCCAAGCAAATAGTCTTTTTCTTTATGTTTTAGATAAACTTCACCATCTTTGGTATAGCCAAAATCAACTTCAAATCCCATTTGTTTTAATGTTTTTACTTGCGATGATATTTTCTTACAGATTCCATTTGACTCAGCATCACTGAAGTTCCAAACCGTTAAATAAAGCAACCTCATTTCTCTGTCTCCCTACTAATATACGCTATATCACAACTGTCATCATATCATTTTCCCAATAGAAAATCAATATCGTTATCTTTACTTTTTAATCAGCCTTTTCACTCCCCGTGCCGCCTCTTTCCATTTTCCTTTTCCATCCAGACAGGTAATACAATAATAGATATATCGCATATCCTTCTTATATTTCACTTCCTGCACACTGTGATATGGATGTCCCTTACCTCCGCCAAATGGTACGGATACCAACTGCGGACAAGCTTTTTGAATTATTTTATACTGATGTTCTTTGGTTCCTCTCTCCTCACTTGGAAAACCCATCAATATAGATAGAAGCCGGCTGCAATTCCCTATCTGAAAGGAATCCACATTTTCAATCACCGTCAGTGACTGTTCCACCCCGGATAGCCAGCATCCACAACGTTGTTCCCAATAAAAGCGATCGACATATTGCACTGATTGTTCATCTTCCTTCATATATGCAATCCAGTTATTCAGAGAGTCAGACATATCTTTCCGATGTCGAAGATTCACAAATCGTTTTTTATACTGTTTCAAATCCCATTTTTCAAAATTTTTGAATACCTTAGCAGCTCCGGCACATTCAAAAATACCGGAACGTATCACCGCTGTTTTCTCTGGTCTGTCAAATTGTCCATATGCATAAAAATTGCGATCTTCATCAACCGCCATATATGCACAATGTCTGTCAAACTCCTTATACCGTTTTCGGCTTGCTTTTCCTGATCGCGGTATAAATTCATATTCACAGTTTGTCAAAGCAGCAAGCTGTGACGGTATTTCCACATCTTCCCTGGAAATATTGGAATGATCCATCGTAAATGTAGCATACGGAACGCCTGCATACTCAAGCAGCGCCATAACCATACGCGAATCATATCCTGCAGTAAGTGCAAGCGTTATCTTACCATCATAAAATTTATACATATTGTGAAGCAGAATCGCGAACTCGGAAACAAATATCTCAATCCTCTCTTTTTCATCCGCAAATTCCGGTATATTCTGAAACAATCCCCGCTTCCCCAATTTTTTTTGTGGAATCTGATAGGTTTGCGACGGCATAAGTCTTCGAATATCTGCATACCCTGTATTCGGACCCGGATAAAAGTCCAGACCAAATTTGTGACGAATCCGGATATCTTTATCTTTTCTTCCAAGTACAGTATTCACACAATGTATACCGGAGGACAGGATTCCCGACTCCGTATAATAGCACCCAAGCAAACCACAGGTGTCCATAAAAATCTCATCGTGCCAAATCAGTAGCCATCGTCCGCTCCAGTTGTTGATCACGCGAATCACCTGTTCCCGCTCATTCACACCTTTTAATGCATCAAATGCCTCCATGCCCATCTCATTGCAGCAAAATGCATATCCCAACAGACAGTAATCCGCACATTCCTGTTCATCCATATGGCAGAGAAGTTTTAACTGTTCATGATAAGAAAGTATCTGACCACATGACAATTTCAAGTAGTGAAATCCCTCCTCTTGATACGGATGATCCATAATAATATACTGTTTTTGATTCATCTGATCGTCTCCCTCTTTCTCTTTCCGTCAAAGCATACCCAGAAATAGCATTCCCTTAAACAGAATCGTATCCATCTTCCCTTGCCGAAATATTCTCTTATCAAACAACACCTTAAATCGGTTTTTCCAAGATGTCCTCGTACCAATCAGAAGATCAATCAATTGTTTATTCTCCGATTGCAGCACAAATGTTTCATTTAATTCCTGCATCTGTAGCGTATACGTTCCCATAAATTTCCGAAAAGAACGTAATTGTCTTTTTAAGAGACCAAAACGATTGTTATCTAAACCAATCACATTATTGCCATGTTGCCGGTAAGAGATATATGATTTTTCATCATATATAACAGTGCCAAATGCAACCGCAACGATATAGAACCACCAGTCATGGATCAAACTCTTCTCCGGCCACTTCCCCTCAACAAAATCATAAAGTTCTCTGTTTATTACCATAGTACATCCGGTGCATATATTTTCAATCAGTGCATTTCCAAATGCAATTCGGGGAGGTTTTTTTCGAAGATTATCCGAGATAGGATTCAGCTCTGCATCCGTAAGCTGTGCCCTGCTGCAATATAACCCTATTCCCTCTATTTTTTTTAATTCGGAAACCGCTGCCTCCACCTTCTCAGGATGCCATACGTCATCCTGATCGCAGGTTGCTATAAAATCCGCACGCGGATCCACATGTTTGAACAAATCATAAAAGCTGTGTTGAACGCCAACATTTTCCCCACAATAATATTCAATCGTGTCATACTTCAAACTGTATTCTTCCAATATTTTTATTGTATCATCCGCAGACCCATCATCCCGGACACAGATTCGAATATCGGGATACGTCTGTTGCAGCAGACTGTCCAACTGTTCTCGAATATATTGCTCTCCATTATAGGTCGACATTAAAATCTGAACCATTATCTTTCTCCTTATCCTTCATCGGTCATTCGATTAGTTTATCTTGTTTTTATGAAATTACAATTATAAAAAGTTGAAACAAAAAAATGATCTGTGTCAGATAATAAATCAATTTTATTTTGCTATGATCTACTGTTCTGTTTGATTTCAAGCAATAATTTGTGACCAGCATAACAGATAGCATACACGGAATGAAATACCGCCCCTGCACGCCCTTGATCAGATCATATTCGGTTAATGTATTCGCAATTAGCATAGATAAACAAAGTAATAATACCGAGGCAAACGCAATACATCCACACCGCACAACCAAATGATGACTTCTCACTTTTCCGTCAAAATCTTTTGAAGCTATGGCAATTCCCATAATTACCATAAAAATAAGCACATAAATCCATGGCATCTGGATATTTCTCATAGAACCCATCTTGCCCCCAAAAAACTCATAAATCCACTGGCTTATATCGGCGAAAAATGTATTCACATAAAGGCTGATCAACTTGAGCGGATGTTTCACAAGATAAGGGATTGTATACATCTCTTTTCCCGTAAACGGATTGATATTTCGATTTCCTTTCACAAAAATACGATTTAACAGCCATGTGATATTATTCTGCATAAAAGAAGCAAGAATACAGAACGTCATCCCCAGAAGATATCTGCCATGGGTTTTGAATCTCCAGTTCTGCTCAATCGGAATCAGGAAAATCAAAAGGCACATTGGAAGATAGACTCCTCCCTTCACACTGGCCATAAACAACAAAGAGCCTAACAAGATAAAAATATCCGGTAAACTTTTTTTCCCTTTATCAAATGCGAAATACAGACAATAGGATACAAAAATAACGGAACAGGCATTGATCATTCCATCATATGCAAACGAAGCCGCCTCTTGAAGAACAATTGGCAATGTGGTATATAGCATCACAATATGCCTTCCTCCCGGCAATTTGCAGATTGCAAAATAGACCAGCAATGTAAATGCAATCAAATTCATCAATCGTCCAAGATAAAATAATTGTAAAGTACCTAATCCCAATAGTCTCGCTATTGTAATACCTATCGCTGCCGGCAAGTAGCAAAGCACATTGGCATTCGGCAATGCATTATTCACATAACAACTCGACAAAGACTGATCATCTGCCATTTCAAAGAAAGAGGTATATAACCTTCTATAATCACTCAACGTAGCATTATACTCCGGAGCTTCTTCCGTTTCGATATCGATTGTTCGTTTATATTCATAACCATATGAATTTTCCGGTGCAATTCCCAACATGCGATTTGAAATAATGTATGCAGAGTCAATATGCGTGTATTCATCCGGTACTGAATATACAGGCACAGCAAACATATACAAAATTCCAAGTGTTAGCGTAACCGGTATAAATGCCTGTTTCACACCCGCCCGTTTTATCACAAACAGATAAAAAACAAGCAGTAAGAAGAGATAGCCCATCACACTAAAGATCACAAATAACGGTTTTAAAAAACCATTATCCTTATAATACACCTGTAGTGCCGGCACGGTGGATAGGTATTCCCCATTCTGCAACAGATAATTGTCCTGATTGGTCATACCCGCCTCAAACTCGACAACCGTATTTGCGAAATCAACCGGTTCCATTATAATCACAACAGACTGATTTTGGGATTTTGTAAACTCTTTTTCCAACAGGATTTTCCAATATGCATCCGGATTTTCCGCAATCTTCTTCACCTTTACATATTTATCATGATAACATATATTTTTTTCTCCATCGTATACCTTCACGTGAATCTTTGCTGCGGAGGCATAATCTCTTACCTTCACCTTAAAGAGTAGTGAAGACAACTCATCCCGACTCACGTAAAAATTCTGTTCCCATTGTTCGGTATCCCGGTTTAGGATAATGCTGTCTGCATCTTCAACATTTTTTACTATCACCTTAGATTTTTTTCCCCATACCATATCGCTTACATATGTTTTGTACACGAACACTAAAAAGATAAAGTAAAAACAGGATAATCCGATAAACATAATACATTTTTTATGTTTATGAAGCAGATTGCAAATCGTTTTCATGCAATTTTTCAACCATAAAAATCTTTTCGTATTTAGAAGATTCTCTTTTTGATTGACTTCTACATGAAATGGCCAAAATAATACAAGTATCAATAATGCGAGAATCATACCTCCTTTTACAAGACTCTGGTAATTGATCTCTGTCTTTGTCATATAAACCCCTGAAAAGACCAGTACATTCTTACTAATCGTTCCATCCACATACATTTTGGTGTTATTTTCAAATTGATTGCTCACATAGAGCTGTGGAATATGATGTATATCAATCCCCTCAATATGCACAGACACTTTTTTCCCTTTTGAATTCTCATATGGCAATCTGACAAATGAATTTGAACGAAATACTTCACTCTTTAAATCCATCGAATATTCGGCAATCAGATTACCCGACTCCTGATCTGTCATGACAAATTTCAGTTTTTCATTTCCAAAAGTTGTTTCTTTAGGGGATATTCGGATTGTTATTCCTTGAAAATTGTCTTCCGAAATTTCAAATTTCAATTCTATATCCGTCTCATCCGTAATAGAAATCTGATCATCGCTTGTAATACTGTAGCCTTGCGTTGTCCAATTATCCTTTCCTTTGAAAGCAAAGAACAATGATATCGCCACAACAAAAAAAGCCAGTCCCACAAAAATAATCATCCTATTCTTATTTATTTTGTTTCCTGTCATTTTCATACTCTTTCTCCATTGGATATGCTTGTACCGAAATCTGTTTCATACTGAAAACTATAAACTTCTCATCACATTTACAATCTTTTCCACACGATTGGCAAAAGTGTGCCCATTCCTCACAATTTCTTTACCATGTGTTGCTTTTTCATCCCTTACTTCCTCATGCTGCAAATAATACGTAATTTTCTGATTTAGGTCCTCTTTTCCCTGATATGTTACAACTGCCCCTTCAAATAATTCTTCTATCTCAGGCATATAATCACTGATCACAAATGCACCTGCCGATAATGCATCAAAAATCCGGTTGGAAATGATTCCATACTGAATCATATCATCCCAATGATCGTTTAACAAAATTTTAGCATCATGGTACGCCTGAGCCACCTCATTATTATCGATGTAGTCATTTACAACATATTCCTGAACAGGATATTCCTCCCAATGCCGTCCGAACACAGATAACTGAAATTCCGTTGGAAGCAAATCTTTGAGAATCTGACGATACACCCGTCTACTGTTACCGACAAACAGAAGTTCATACTTCTTATCCCTGTTTTCATCGCTTGTCATAATTGACGGATCCGTACACTGCATCAGCACTCCCGAAGAAGGATATATCTTGGGACCGATTTCTCGTTTCATACGCTCTGATGCAAAAAAGACATAATCAAATAAATTATATTCCGGAATTGTTACATCTGCCGGATGTGAAATATTCCACATAATAACTTTCCGATTTTCTTCTTCACTTGGATAATACTCCAAAACGCCTCTTAATACAAGTGTATACTTTGCCTTGCTCCTGTCATACATGTGTTCTCTTGTTATAATATTCGCTTTGTATCCTCTTTTTTCCATTTCCTTCTTTACTGCTTTTGCATAATGCCAGTCTCCCCAGAATTTTTTGGCTTCCGTATCCGGCATAGCACCAAAGATATCAATTTCTTTTTCGTCAACCTGATCTTTATTGTATTCCATCAGAAAACGAATCAGATCATCCACTGCTTCTTTCCATTCTTTTTCTTCTGTATCTTTCTGCCCGCATGAAAGAGTATATTGAAACCGTTCATCGCAATCTAATTGCTTCCGTTTGTTTTCCTCGTCCAAGATCAAATTTACTTTGACCAGATCATTTTTTATATTTTTTATCTGCGTGATATCATACTCCGGATCAACCGATATCAGCACATCTGTTCCTATCCCAATGTTATAGGCTCCGTCTTTTTTCTCAGAATTTATAAATTGAACAACATACCCATTTTTTTGCAATACATCCGCTAACATTTTTATACAAGGATAATTATCCATCCATTGTTTATTCTTAGTTGTTGCAATAGTAACCGTAAGTTTCCCTCCGGAATATAAATTCTTCCCTTCTATTTTTTCATTTAATATAATCCTCGAAAGATATCGATGCCATTTCCCCTTAAAGACCTTGACATCGTGAAGTATTTCTTTTTGTTCAGCTTCTTCCAAATGTGCATCCGGCACTTCCAAATCATATGAATAAACTATACAATTCTGACATACGTAATTATGATATCCGGCTTTTGCCAATCGCAGCGATAAATCAACATCCTCATATAATCGAAGATAATTCTCGTCAAATCCGCCCACTGCCTCATAAGCAGTTCTCGTCACCATAAAAACCGAAGATGTCACTGCCGCACACTCTGTCAGACCGCATGCAGATTGATTCACCCGTTTTCCATCTGCCAACCGATATGGTCCATAAAAAAACTGCTTTTGTCTTTTTTGTTCCTTAAAAGCAACCCCCATATGTTGTACTTTGAAGGATTTGCGCTTGGTGCTTTCTCTCCTACCCATCTCCGGATATAACACACGGGCACCGATTACACCACAATCCTGCTTTCCCTGCACTCCCATAAGCAATGCATCCAACCATCGGTGTGTAACCTTAGTCTTACCATTTAAAAACAACAAATAGTCCCCCTCAGCGTGTTCCGCGCCTATTCGACGCATAGCTGAAGAAGACTGTTTGTTTTCAGTGTCAATCAGCTTAATCGTGAAATCATTTTCCCACTTTTTCATATATTCCACAGTGTCATTTCCGGCATTGCTGTTCAAAAATATAATTTCAAATCTATCATAAAATTGACTTTTTTTCAGAGAAGTCATCAGAATTCTCAAATACTCTATATCTCCCGGATTACATATGATAATAGAGACAAAGGGTTGATCTCCCTTCGAATCAAACTCATACTTTATACGATTCTCTTGTTCTATCTTATGCAGAATGACCTGTTCTCTTTTATTCCATGCATAATTCGCACCCGGCAAAGAATATAAAAATTTTTTTACATTTTTCATCACACTTCTCCAACTATCTAATCTTTAATTATTATATTTCGCGATCACTTCTTCGTTTGCCTTCATTGCAGATTCTTCCATCTCCTTGCGTTCTGCGAGAAGCTGCTCTTTTATACTTTCATGTTTCACT
>CAJOMI010000011.1 GCA_905235545.1 uncultured Lachnospiraceae bacterium
AATCGCATTTCCACCTGTAGTTGAAACCGGATGGGAAGCAGTACTTACAGAGTGCCAGGAAGCAGGCATTCCGGTAATCCTTGTGGATAGAGGTGTTGATGAGTCATGTGCAGATCTTTATGCAACACAGATTTCATCAGACTTCGTATGGGAAGGTGCTCAGGCAGCTGATATCGTGGGAGATCTCCTCGGTGGAAGTGGTAAAGTAGTTGAGTTGGAAGGAACAGTTGGTGCTTCCGCAGCAAACGAACGTAAAGAAGGATTTGATAAAGAACTTGCAGAGAAATATCCTGACATCGAGCTTGTTGACTCTCAGACAGGTGATTTCACAAGAGCACTTGGTAAAGAGGTTATGGAGTCATTCCTTAAGTCTTACAGTGATATCGATGCTGTATTTGCACACAACGATGATATGGCACTTGGTGCAATTGAAGCAATCAAAGAGGCCGGCAAGAAGCCTGGTGAGGACATTAAGATTGTTGGATGTGACGGTATAAAGGGTGCTTTTGAAGCTATGGCTGCAGGCGAGATGAACGGAACAGTTGAGTGTAATCCATGTCTTGCTGAGCAGATTTTCGAAACAGCTGCAAAGCTGAAAGCAGGCGAGACGGTTGATAAGTGGATCGTTTCAAATGATGGTGTTTTCAGACAGGAAGATGCTGAGGCAGAACTTCCAAATCGTACATACTAATTCTGAATGATAGGGGAAATGAGGATAGAGCCGTATGGCTCTATCCGTCCCCTTGTTGAGGAGAAAATATGGGTGAAGAAAAATTACTTACTATGGATGGCATCTGCAAGAGCTTTCCTGGCGTGCAAGCTCTTGATAATGTACAATTTAATCTTGAGGCCGGTGAGATACATGCCCTTTTGGGAGAGAACGGAGCCGGCAAGTCGACACTGATAAAAGTGCTGACAGGTATTGAAATCAAGGATGAGGGGACAATTATTATGAACAAAAGAGAAATTTCTCCTCAGAGTCCTATTGATGCCCAGAATGCAGGAATAAGCACGGTTTACCAGGAGGTAAATCTATGTCCGGATCTGTCTGTGGCAGAGAATGTTTTTATAGGACGTGAACCTAGAAAAGGTAAGCGTATAGATTGGAAAACAATGAATGAAAGAACGAGGAAGCTCCTCAAAGAGTTCGACCTCGATATTGACGTAGAGGAGAGGCTGGATAATTACTCTGTTGCTATTCAGCAGATGATTGCTGTAGCGAGAGCAGTTGATGTGAATGCCAAGGTCCTCATTCTCGATGAGCCGACATCATCCCTTTCCAGTCAGGAAGTTGATGAACTTTTCGAGATTATGAACATGCTAAAGAAAAAGGGAATGGGAATCATCTTTGTAACACATTTCCTTGATCAGGTATATGAAGTTTCTGACAGGATTACAATCCTTAGAAACGGTACTTATGTAGGAACCTATGAAACTGCCCAACTTCCGATGATTGAGCTTGTAGGTAAGATGATAGGCAAGGATTATGATTCATTGAATTCCATGCCAAAGAACGTATCTGATGATCAAAATTATGAAGAGTTGGTCAGAATTAAAAATGGCTCGACCGAAAACATTTCAGATGTAAATGTAAGTCTTGGAAAGGGCGAAGTTACCGGCTTTTCCGGTCTTCTGGGATCGGGTAGAAGTGAGATAGCACGACTTATATTTGGAGCCGATAAAAAGACCGGTGGTAAGACATTCGTTGATGGTCGGGAGATAGAGATCAAAGATCCTCTTGACGCTATTAAAAACGATATGGCTTTCTGTCCGGAAGACCGTAAAAAAGAGGGGATCGTAGGAGATCTCACAATAAGAGAGAATATTATAATTGCTCTTCAGTCTAAGAGAGGGATTTTCCACAAGATATCAAAGAAAGAAGCGGATGAGATTGCAGACAGGCTGATCAAAGAACTTGCCATCAAAACACCGTCAGCGGATCAAAAGATTAAAAACCTCTCAGGAGGAAACCAGCAGAAGGTTATTTTAGCCCGTTGGCTTGCAACAAATCCTAAACTTCTTATTCTTGATGAACCAACAAGAGGAATTGATATAGGAGCAAAGGCTGAAATACAGAAGACCATAGTTGATCTGGCGCAGGATGGAATGAGTTGTATCTTTATTTCATCGGAGATAGACGAGATGGACAGATGTTGTAGCAGGATGTTTGTCCTTAAGGATAAAGAAATCGTCGGCACCTTAAAGGGCGATGAGATTAGCCAGAATGAGATTATGAAATTGATGGCAGGGGGAACTGAGACATGAAAAAATTAACGCAAAAAATGGAATTTAAGCCATTCTGCGTATTAATTGCCATAATACTTATTTGTGGCATAATATCAGGCGGCGATTTTTTTAAGATCACTATAGTGGATGGCCACTTATACGGACGTCTTATAGATATTTTAAGAAACGGAAGCAGATATGCAATTCTTGCTGCAGGTATGACGATGGCACTTGGAACCGGCGGAACGGATATCTCCGTTGGATCTGTAATGGCCATATCCGGAGCGATTGCATGTTCAATCGTTGATGGACGGATTCTTCCCGGTCTGGGTGGAAATGTAGCAATTGCAGTTACTATTGCAATTTTGGTGGGAGCTGTATGTGGTGCATGGAATGGTTTTATGGTTGCCAAACTTAAGGTTCAGCCAATGGTTGCGACCATGATTCTCCTGACCGCCGGAAGAGGAATTGCCCAGCTTATTGCTGACGGTAAGATTGTTACGATAACATCCGATGCATATTACAAAATAAGCGGCGGTTATTTTTTGGGACTACCGATTCCGATGTATATAGCACTTGGTGTTATAATTCTTTTCCTCCTTTTAACAAAGTGCACCGCCTTTGGCATGCAGGTAGAGGCAATCGGTGTAAACCCTGAATCCAGTAGACTAGCGGGTATCAAGGTTGAGAGAAATCTTTGGATCATCTATATTTTATGTGGAATGACAGCTGCACTTGCGGGTATCATTGAGAGTGCAGGTATCAAGGGAGCCGATTGTAACAATTGCGGACTCATGATTGAAATGGATGGTATCCTTGCAGTGGCCATTGGCGGGACAGCGCTTTCAGGAGGAAGATTCTCAATTATTTCAAGTGTGATCGGAGCATTGATTGTTCAGACCATAACTACAACCATTTATGCATTTGGTGTGGCACCTGAATTGACAAGAGTGGCAAAAGCAATTATCGTCATTATAGTATGTCTTCTTCAGTCCAAAGTCTTTATGGAGAAAGTGAAGGCTTTACTTCCAAACAGAACAGAGAAGGGGGTACATGCTTGATGAAAAAGAAAAAAAGTATTAAGATAGAAAATATCTCAATGATTATTGCATGTTGCCTGTTTGTGATCATGTTCATTGTGGGTAGTGTTTTATTTGATCATTTTGGAACATTATCAACTTTTTTAAATTTATTTAACGACAATGCATACTTGATTGTCGTTGCGGTGGGAATTACGTTTGTTCTCCTTACAGGCGGTATTGATATTTCGGTATCTTCGGTAGTCGCATTTACCTGTGTGTTATCGGCTTATCTTCTGCAGTTAGGCTGGCCGGCGTTTATAGTTATACCGGTGGTGCTGCTGATAGGACTTCTAAACGGTTTCTGCGTCGGTTACTGTGTTCAGGAGTTTAAGATACAACCTTTTATCATAACACTTGCTTCACAGTTCCTGCTCCGCGGAATGTGTGCGGTGGTTAGTACGGTATCCATTCCGATTGAGAACGATTTTTACAAAAAGGCAGCCCTCAAAAAGATCTCATTTAAGGTCGGAAGAACAAACGCAAAACTTTATTTATATGTTTTCCTTGCACTTTTAGTGGTTGTTGTGGCATACTATGTATTGAAGTATACTCGCTTTGGAAGAACAGTTTATGCGATAGGAAGTAATGAACTCAGTGCAGAATATATGGGACTTAATGTAAAATGGGTTAAAATTGGTGTCTACATGATATCCAGTTTCTGTGCTGCACTCGGAGGTGTAATATTCAGCTTCTATACATTAGCCGGTTATTCATTGCAGAATATGGGAATGGAATTGGATGCGATTTCATCAGCCGTTATTGGTGGTACGCTCCTTACAGGAGGAGTTGGTAATGTGTGCGGATCTGTAATCGGCGTGCTGATTCAGGGTATTATCCAGACCATCGTTACATATCGGAATTTGAATGCATGGTGGACAAGAGTTACGATTGCTGCCCTGTTGTGCCTGTTTATTGTTCTTCAGCGACTTATTTCTATCAGAGCTGACAGACAAAAAGGAAAAGGTTGAAGAACCAAATTTAATAGGGGATATAAGGATTGCCGTGCTGCTATCATTAGCAGCATGGTAGTCCTATTGTTGTTTTATGCATAAAGATATTTTTACGGGTCTGATTCAAAGAATGAATCTCAAAAGAAAGTTAATATGGACCTATTGTCTGATTACCACCATACCGCTTTTGGCAGTGGCAGTATTTATGGTGAGCAGAATGACCGCAGATGCCCAAAAGGAGACTTCACAACATGCAGACCAGCTTTCACATCAGGTTGGAGATGCAATGGATGTATATATGGGAATCTTCCGGGAATTAATGGATTATATGGTTGAGTCTATGGAGAGTGAATCCGATCTTCCCGATGCAGATGAACTCTTGCTAAGACGGCATCAGAACATTATCGATACATATCCGGAGATTGTGGGAATCGCGGTTGCCGATGAGGATGATCGTTTTCTCGGTACAGGCATGAAAAGAATATCGAAAGATTACCTTGGAAATGAGGAGTGGTTTTTAAAGGCACCAGGGAAAGGTGAGGGAATAGAAGTTCTCAATTCCTCGGAGGGTAAGATTGTTATAACCAATGAGGCATACAGTGCGGATCAGATTTTTTCTGTTATGGGAACGGGAGAGATCGGAGGCAAAAAGACAGTTATCCTCATGGACATAAAAAAAGACGTATTGAAATCTCTTATTGAATCAGTCTCTGCCAACACGGACAGTTTTGTTTTTATAGAGGACGCAAATGGAGAAATAGTCTATACGCCTGTGAATCCTATTGTTTACAGGATTGACAACAAAGGGCTGAATATATCCGACGGAGAGCAGGATCGGATAACAATTCAGGGGAATGAGTATCTGATGAGTGCATCCGTGGAGAAGGAGAGCGGTTGGAAATTTATCAGTGTCACATCTTTGCTTGGACAACAACGCAAAGTTGCCAGACTTTATCTGGTGTCCATTTGCAGTACAGTGATCGTTTTGCTGGTTGTAGTCTGGATATCGAACAGACTTGCAGAATCCTTTAATAGACCGATTCAGAAACTTACACAGAAAATGCAGCTGGTTGAGCAAGGAGATCTTTCCGTCAGAGCAAATCTTAAGTACCATGATGAGATTGGTACATTGGGCAAAAACTTTGACCATATGCTTGACAAGATGAATATGCTGGTTGAGGATGTTCAAACGGAGAAACAAAGAACTCTTGCTGCCCGGTTAAAGTCACTTCAGGAGCAGATAAAACCACATTTTTTGTACAACACGCTTGACACCATCAACTGGATGGCGAGAGAGCATGGGGCAGACGACGTTGTGAAAATGGTGGAGGCTTTGACCAATATGTTCCGCTTAGGGTTATCTCAAGGTAAGGACTATATAACTGTTTGTGAGGAGCTTGAGCATGTAAGGAACTATCTCTATATTCAGAGTGTCAGATATGAAGATAAACTCACTTATGAGATTGATGCGGATGAAGATTGCATGGACATTGTGATACCAAAGCTTATTCTGCAGCCATTGGTTGAAAATTCCATCTATCACGGTATCAAACTTAAAAAAAAGGGAGGATCGATCAAGGTCAGTACCAAAAGAGATGAGAATACATTATATCTTACGGTCTATGATACCGGTCAGGGTATGTCGGAAGAGGAACTCGCTAATTTGAAGGAAATCATTGATGCCATAAAAGAGGGCGAGCAGAGAAGTTTCGGAATGACTTATGTTATAGAGAGATTAAAACTTTATGCCAATGAGGGATTTGATATAGATGTGGATAGCATACAGGGCGAATATACCCGTGTAAGTATCAGCCTTGGAATTAAGGAGGACGGAAATGTATAGTGTACTTATAGCCGATGATGAGTCAATTATCAGAAAAGGGTTAAAGACTTTCGTAGAAAAACATGAGGACTTTTATGTAGAAGCGATGGCTGAAGATGGGCAGGAGGCACTTGCCATCTCTGAGGAGATTCATCCCGATGTATGCTTGGTGGATATCAATATGCCTTTTATGAACGGACTTGATTTTATAGAGAGATTAAATAAAATTTCACCCAATAGCATCTGTGTAGTCATAACGGGTTATGATGATTTTATTTATATTCAGAAAGCGCTTCGCATGCATGTAAAGGATTATCTGCTTAAACCCGTGAGTGAAAATGATTTTAACAGATTGATGAATGAGCTCAAAGAGGTGCTTGAGACAAGAGTAAAGACGAATGAGATCAGAACATGGCAGGATAACAATAATGATAAGTTGAAGAGCATTGATGCGGGAGACAATTCCTACTCTGAAAAGATAAAGGACGCAAGAAAATATATCAAGGAACATTTTTCCGATCCTGCACTCTCTCTAGGTGAAACGGCTGATCATATACATGTTTCCGCTCCTTATCTCAGCAAAAAATTTAAAGAAGAAACAGGGGATTCTTTTGGTGACTATCTGCAAAGACTCAGACTCAGCAAGGCTTTGGCTTTGCTTGCTGACGGAGATGCTCCGATATATGAGATTGCTTTTGAATGTGGATATTCATCCCAACACTATTTCAGTACGGCATTTAAAAAGGAACTCAATATCTCGCCTGCTGATTACAGAAAGAATGTACAAAAGAAGGAAAAAGTATGAGGATTCCGAAAAAACAGATAGCCGTTATTTTGGTTGCTATAATGATGATTACAACTTTATCCGGGTGTGGGAAAACCAGACAGACAATGATCACAAAACTTGTCGGTGTATCTTTGGCAAATTTAACGGACGAATGGCGTATTGTCCTGAAAAATGAATTGGAAGAAGAGGCGAGGCAGTATCCGGGGCTTAAACTGGTCTTTACGGATGCCGGAAGTGATGTGGAAAAACAAAAAAAAGATATGAGAGAACTTATGGATTACGGTGCTGAGCTTCTTATCGTGTCACCTGTTGATGTTGAAAAGCTTATACCGGAGGTGGAAGATATATACCATGAGGGAATGCCTATTCTTCTGCTTGACAGAGCGGTCAAGGGATTTGATTATACCTGCTTTTTCGGGGTGGACGATAAAATTCTGGTTAAACAGGAGATTGAGGCGATCACTGCTCTTACGGGAGCTTCTTCAGGGGAAAAAGTCAGAATATTAAATGTTAACATAGACAATTACACAGGTCGTCAGAGATCGGAACTCCTTCAGACCGCAGCGCCGGATAATATGGAGATTACACGTATCACTATACGGAACGGCACAAGAGACGAGACAGAGGATATGTTACTTGAAAATGAGGATATGCTTAAAGATGTCGACCTGATACTTACGCAGAATGATTACATGGCCTGCGGTGCAGCGCGTGCGATTGAAAAGATTGGGAGAAATGACATTAAGATAATGGGCGTAGACGGATTTATGGGGAAAGACGGTGGCCTTGAAATGGTAAAAAAAGGTCTGATTGACGCTACGATTGTCTGCCCTACGGGGGCGAGTCAGGCGCTATCCTATGCCGTCGAATTTCTTGAAGGGGAGATTGAAGGCGCTAAGCAGATTATTCCAAGAAACAGGGTGGTAACAGCAGATAATATCGATGATTTTTACGATGCATCCATCAAAAAGGAGAAGAAGGAAATACAGACCGTAGGTTATGTTCAGATCGATGAAAACACAGGGTTCAGAAAGGCGAACACGCAGTCTTTTTCCGAGGCAGCAGAGGAGTATGGAATTAATCTTGAGATTAAAGAATGCGGAACGATAGAGGAACAGATTAAAGCTTTTGACTATTTTTTAGATGCAGGTAAGGATGCGATCATAGTCTCTCCTATGGTTGAGGATGGTTGGGATGAGGCATTTGAGAGGGCAAAACAAAAAGGCGTCCCTGTCATTTTATCAGACCGAGAGGTAAGCTGTTCTGAGGAATTATACACATCATTTGTCGGGTCGGATTTTGTGGAAGAAGGAGCCAGATGTATGAGATGGCTTGAAGAGAATATGCAAAATGAGGGGCAAGTCAGGATTTTGGAATTGGAAGGGACCAAAGGCGCGTCTCCTTCCATTGACAGAGGAAACGGTTTCAGGAGCCTTTTAAACGAACAGGATAATTTTGAGATTATAGACAGCATAAATGGGAACTTTACAAGGGATGAGGGATACAGAGTTGTAAAGAAATATCTGGAGAAAAACGGAGCCGAATTTGATGTTATTTTCTGTCACAATGATGATATGATGGAAGGTGCGATAACTGCTTTCAAGGAGTATGGTATAAATCCCGGAGTTGACATCAAGGTTCTCTCTATTGACGGTACATCTGAGGCTTTAAACGGGATACAGGTCGGTGAAGTGAATTTTGTCGCTGAGTGTACGCCGCTTTTGGGATATAATGTTATGCAAACGCTGAATCAGCTTCAAGATGGCAAGGAAGTACCGCTGCGTGTTGTTTCGTCAGAGGAGATATTTGATGCGAGCACAGTCGATACCTTCTTTAGAAACAGAAAATATTAAAAACGGTAGGAGTGATCCTACCACTTTTTGTTTTATCTTGGTGACAATATTTAACGCAGTCAGAAAAATGACATGAAAACCCAACTGTGGACTTTTTTGTAAAAATATGCTACGATTCATAAACAATATCATTTACTTAAGAATTTGCCAATACACAGTTGCCGGATATAGCATATCCGGCAACGTCCGGCTTAAGTAAATGACATTGATTCACAAAAGTAAATTCAAATAATTTCTACATGTGTTTTTGGGATTTTTTACTTTGAGAGGGAAGACGAAAATGTTGAATACGATAATAATGATGTATGTTACTTTATTGCCCCCTATATTTGCAGGTGCCCTGAATATGGGATGGTGTAAATCCAAGCTGATGAAGCCTTTCATGGTTCCTATGGATATGGGAAAAAACTTTGCAGATGGGAAGAGGATTTTCGGAGATAATAAGACATGGAAAGGCTTTCTGGGATATTTGTGTTTTAATGCAATTTGTGCATCTGTCTGGGGAGTGGTATGCCGTGCAGCCGCAATAGAGCATCTCAATTATTTTTATGTGAATCATGAGAATACATTTTCCTTCAATCTATTGATCGGTCTGATGCTTGGATTGGGGTATGCGCTGTTTGAACTTCCCAACAGCTTTCTTAAGAGAAGATTGGATATCGAGCCGGGTAAAAGTGTGTCCGGTATTTGGAAGATTTTTTTTGTATTTTTGGATCAGGCAGATTCCGTATTCGGCTGTGCGCTTGTGGTATGGTTTTTTTATGATCTTGGAATTGGAAAGTATCTGTTGTATGTGTTAGTGGGTGCAGCGACACATATCGTGGTGAATATGTTGTTGTATTTCATGAAACTGAGAAAAAATATGTTTTGACCTGACAAGGGCCACATAAAGAAATAGAGTTGTCACAGCTATGAAACAGAAGTTGTGCGGAAATGAGGGAAAAATGATAGTAAGATTGGATAAAGAAGAGCAGAGAGAAGAAAAACTGGGAAACAAAGGAAAATTTCTGCTACAGATGAAAAAAAATGGATTTGAAGTGCCGGGTGGATTTATTCTGGACAGTGATGTCTATGATGAGGTGATCGCGGCTAACGCTCTCGGAGATCGCATTACAGAAGTGTTGAAAGGCTTGACGAAAGAGAATGCAGGTCAGACGTCCGAGCTCCTTACCTCTATGCTGGAGAAAGCAGTGCTGCCTGAGGAGATTCTTTCGCAGGTGAATGCAATGGCGAAGGAGGGAACGCTTTATGCAGTCAGGAGCAGCGGAAGCAAAGAGGATCTGGCTGAATATTCCTTTGCGGGACAATATGATACTTTTTTGAATGTGGAGAAAACGGATATTCCGGGCAAGGTGATCGCCTGCTATCAATCCATGTTCAGTGAGGTGCTGCTGCAGTATCTCGCCAACCATAACATTGATCCGTTAACGATGAAGATGTCGGTGGTAGTACAGGAAATGGTGGACGCAACATTAAGCGGTATCTGTTTCACGATCGATCCCACAAGTGGCAATGACAAAGAGATGGTGATTGAAGTGTCAGAAGGTTTGGGAGAAAATATCGTCAGCGGTAAAACTGCACCGGAGCAATATTTCTATAACTGGTATGATCGCAGGGAAATCAGGAGAAAGACCTCCAATAAGTTACTTACAGAGGATATGGTCAAACAGTGTGCAACGGTATTTGCTGATGTGCAACAGTTTTTCGGATATCCTTGTGATATCGAATTTGCAATCAGAGAGGAAAGATTGTACATCCTTCAGGCCAGAGGAATCACGAAGATTCAATATAACGGAATCGAGGATATGTGGACGACTGCTGATTTTAAGGATGGCGGTGTATCAGCGACAATCTGTACACCGTACATGTGGAGCCTGTACGAATACATTTGGGAGTTTTCTCTTCGCAAATTTATCGTGCTGTCAGAGATTATGCAGGATGAGGAATTGCCTGACAAGTTAGGCGAGATGTTTTACGGGCGTTGTTATTGGAATATGTCGGCAGTTAAGAAGGCCATGAGTCAGGTGATCGGTTACAAGGAGAGAGAGTTTGACAACGAATACGGTATCGTCGGTGATTATGAAGGGGATGGTGATACCACGACGGTCACACCGAAGTCCCTCTCCAGAATGATGCGGATTGTGATCAGACAGAGCCAGATTCTGCGTCACAGACGTAAAAATGCATCAAGATACAAGGAAGAGCTTTTGGAGCGTTATAACATTTATAAAAAACGATATGATAATAATAAGATCCAAGATATTGAGAAGGATTTTTACCGAATAACAAAAAAGACCTATTTAAGAAGCGAGACAACTTATTTCTGGCAGATCTTTATCAATACGATTCATCAATCTCTTTACAAGGACAGTCTGTTAAAGTATGTGTCGGAGAGTGATTACCTGTCGCTTCTTGGCAGTATTGACAATATCTCACACTTACTTCCTTTCTATGAGATGTGGGATGTTACGCGGGAGATTCGAAAGGACAGTAAGACTTTTGTATATTGGCAGGAGCAGGATGCTGCAACCATCGCCGGAGCGTTTGACAGAAAAGATATGTGTGTGCCAAAGGTAAAAGACATTCTTGAAAGGTATGGCTATCATTCCGATAAGGAGTTGGATATCACTTATCCCTGCTACTATGAGGAGCCGGAAACGATAGTGCAGATGGTCAAGGATATGGTTGTGCTGGATGATACGTTCTCTCCGGAGATGGATAAGGAGAATGGATTGAAAGCACATGACGAGGTTTTGGATAATATCAAGGCAAAGGTGTCCGATCGCACTTTCCGTAAGATCAGCAAAAAGGTTACCGATATGCGTGAAATGTTGTGGTGGCGAGAAGAATTTCGGGATTTGTCCACCCGATTCTATTATCTTCTCAGAGTATATACGATAGAGTATGCCAAACATTTGGAGGCAGAAGGCGTATTGGAACATTGGGAAGATGTCTGGTTTTTGAAAGTAGGGGACTTGTGGGATTACATAGAAGGCAGGAAGGGCATGAGTGCGCTGCGTGATCATATAGAGAAGAACCGCTATTATTACAACGCATTCCGTAATTACATAAGCGAGAATGAGATTGGTACCGTATTTTCCCGACATCCGGAGAAGGATGCGGAGGCAAGTACCGAGATCAAAGGGCTTGGAGCCAATAATGGAGTGGTGACAGGTGTGGCGCGTGTCATTGAGGATTTCACGCAGATCGATCGATTGAAAGAAGGAGATATTCTGGTCACCAAATTCACGGATACAGGCTGGACGCCTAAGTTTGCCATTCTATCGGGAATTGTCACTGAGTATGGCGGTATTCTGTGCCATGCCGCTATCGTATCGAGGGAGTATGGAATTCCTGCTATTGTATGCTGTAAGGATGCAATGAAGAAAATACAGGATGGTCAGGTGATCACGATAGATGGTGGCACCGGCACCGTAATCATAAAAGAGTGATGGACCCGGTGGTGACAGTATGAAAATCTATGACAGAAAAACAAAACAATATGATGAGATACAGCAATATGGTCAGGGTACCCTGAATTATCTCTATGGCAGTGCGCCGGGCAGAATGCTCCTGAAACTTGTTGTGTCGCCGATGACATCCCGGATATACGGATGGTGGAACGGCAGGAAGAGAAGTACGCGCAAGATTCCGGAGTTTATCAAAACCAACGAAATCCGGATGGAGGATTTCGAGGAGCGGGAATTTGTGTCTTTCAATGATTTTTTTACTCGCAGATTACGCCCGGGAGCGAGAAACATTGATATGACCGAGGAAGTGCTGATCGCTCCGGCGGATGCCAAGCTGTTGGTCTATCCGGTGGATGAGAATGTACGGGTAGATGTGAAGGGGAGAGAATATACTCTGAACGAATTGGTAGCGGACAGATTGGACATATCCGCTTATGCTGGGGGAGTGTGCCTTGTGTATCGCCTGTGCCTGGATGATTATCACAGATATTGCTTTGTGGATGATGGGAATCTGAAGACGAGTTATAACGTCAAGGGGAAACTACATACGGTCAGCCCTTTGTCGAAGGCGTATAAGATTTATAAAGAAAATTACAGAGTGGTGAATGTATTGGAAACCGAACATTTCGGTGAGGTGATTCACATTGAGGTGGGCGCCCTTCTGGTAGGGCGCATTCAAAACAGAGAAGTGCATTCATTTTGCAAGGGAGAAGAGAAAGGATATTTTGAGCCGGGAGGCTCAACCATAATTCAGATTTTCCGGAAGGATGTGGTTACAGTGGATGGGGACATTGTGGAGCAGAGCAACAAACAGATAGAGACCAAAGTGAACTTTGGAGAAAGAATAGGAATAAAAAATGTTAGGTAGAATGCGTATATATTTAAAAGAACGATATCCGGTGATGGCCCGGTTGGCATTGGGCCTTATTGTATTTTTGGAGATTCATTTTATAATTCTCCTGAATGAAGGAGTGACACATTTTCAAATTGGAGTGCAGGAGGTGGTCGGCGCATATACTGTCTTTGCGTTTTTGCTATGGCTGCGGATTGCGGATGACTTGAAGGATTTTGATGTGGATAAAGTGCTTTTTCCGGACAGACCGCTTGCAAGGGGGAGTGTGTACAAAAAAGATGTGATCATCTTGTGTGCGGTGGTGCAGTTGATCGCAGTTGTGACCAATATCCTTTTCATGAACAATTTGATCTTTTTCTGTGTGCTTTATTTCTACGGATACCTGATGAGTAAATGGTTTTTCCAGAAGGCAAAGATTCAGCCGAGTCTGCCGCTTGCGCTTGTGACCCACAATCCGGTACAGATGTTTGTCAATCTCTATATTATTTCATTTACGGTGATCAAATATCAGCTTCCTGCATTCACGCTTACAACGGTATTGACTCTTTGGACTTTGTATTTTCCTGCATTGATCTGGGAGGTATCGCGCAAGATCAAAGCACCGAAGGATGAAAATGATTATACCACATATTCCAAACTGTTCGGCTATAAGAAGTCTACGCGATTTGTGATGATAATGACTATTGTGGATATTATCACGAATATTATTCTTGTGTATCGTTTGAACAAAATATCGATTGCCGTATTGCTCGGACTTGTGTCATGGATGACTTGGAAGTTTGCGCAATTCATAAAGGATCCGGAGCAGTTTGTGCTGGTGGATAAAGTGGAGAGATATACATATTTGCAGGAACTTACTATGCTGTTGACGGTGGTAGTATTCTTATTGGTGGGAAGGATTTAAAATGTATGGAAACAAGATTGACAATCTGATCAAAATGCGCGAAGCAGGAATCCGGGTGCCGGATTTTCAAATCATTCGGTTCGAGGATGTGATCGATCTGAATCGATATGAGCATATATGGGAATCACAGCCGGATGGGAGACCTACAGAGTGCGGGAAACTGAGAAAACGGTTCAAGACCTGTGTCAGAGATGATTACAGGGAGAAAGTGGAAGACTTGACCGGTAGAAAAACAGGGACTTTTGCGGTGAGAAGCTCCTGCAATCTGGAGGATGGCGAGGATAGCAGCTTTGCCGGACAGTTCGATACATTTTTAAATGTCGGACATGAGGAAATAGCGGAGAAGGTATTGCTGTGCATGGAGTCTATGTTTCAGGAAAATGTTCTTTGCTACATGGAGCATCATCACATTCCGTTTCACAGCTTGCGCATGTGTGTTCTTGTGCAGGATATGGTAGATGCAGATCGGGCAGGTGTCCTCTTTACGGCAAATCCTCAGGGGATTTTGAATGAGAGTGTGATCGTGGTGGGACGCGGACTTGGAGAAGGAGTGGTATCCGGTACAGCAGATACGACCACATATTATTATCATCGAACAGACAAGCTATACTATTATGAGGGAACAGACAATCTGCTCTCGAATCAGGAGGTTGAGGAGATGATAGCTCTGGCCGGAAGGCTGGAGGAAGTGTTTGGCGGATATCTGGATATAGAGTTTGCTTACAACGATGGAGAACTCTTTGTGTTACAAGCAAGACCGATCACCACGTTGAAAGGTACGGATCCTTTAATTCTGGATAACAGCAATATCGTAGAGAGCTATCCGGGACTGTCGTTACCTCTCACCATTTCCTTTGTGGATATCGTGTACAGCGGAGTGTTCAAAGGCGTGAGCAGACGCGTGCTCAAAAATGAGAGAGAACTGGCTAAACTCGAGGATGTTTTTAAAAATATGGTAGGGCATGCCAACGGAAGGGTTTATTACAAAATCAGTAACTGGTATACCATTCTCAAATTTCTGCCGTTTCATAAACGGATCATACCCGTGTGGCAGGAAATGCTTGGGGTAAAGAATAAGGGGTATGACGAAGAAAACGTGAAGATTTCTCCGGTGTTAAGAATTATGACCTATGTGAACTCTTTTTACGAGCTTTTCAGTGTGCCGCGTCACATGAAAATGCTGGAACGGGAGTTTGAACGAATCAACCGGCAATTCTATGAAAGCTATCGCACGGATTTAAGCCCGAAGGAATTGATTGCCTTATATCTTGAGATTAAGGAAAAACTGTTGGATATCTGGGACGTGACGTTGCTGAATGATATGTATACATTTATTTATACGGGACTGGTCAAAAGCAGATTACGTCGCAGACATCCGGACGAAGAGGCTTATGTGAATCAATATATATCCGGTATATCCAACATTGAAAGCATGAAGCCGATCAGGGCGTTGATCGATCTTGCATATCACCGTGACGAATTTACTGCGGAAGAATATGAAGAACAAAAACAAGCCTATATTCGGGAGTATGGAGACAGAAATCTGGAGGAACTAAAACTGGAAAGTAAGACATTTCGCAGTAATCCGGAACTGTTGGATGAGAGGATTGAGGGCTATAGAGAGGATATGGAGCGTCTGCAGGGGATTTGGGACGACATGTATAAAACGCAGAACGAAACGGAGAAAGAAGATCTGTTGACCCGCTTCCTCGGACGTCGATGTGCAGCCGGCATTGCCGGACGGGAGAAATCCAGATTGAATCGAAGCAGAATCTATGGAATGGTGAGATTGATCTTCATGACCATGGGAGAGTCTTATGCGAAAGACAACATACTGCAAGAGGCCGGAGATATATTCTATCTGACAGTGGATGAGGTCTTTGTTCTTGCCGATGAAGAAAAGGATATGACAGGGGTGGTCAAAGAACGCAAGGAAATATATGAACTTTATGGAATGCTGCCGTCCTACAGCAGATTGATCTTTGAGGATAAAGAGTTTGATAAAAGACACAGCAGTGTGAATGCGTATAAACGAAGAAGACAGGAATCTACCCTGCAGGGAGTGCCTTGTTCCGGTGGCGAGATCACAGCGGAAGCATTAGTGATACAGAATGTGCAGGAGGCACAGGATGTGACAGATAAGATACTGGTGACAAAGATGACGGATCCCGGATGGGTGTTTTTACTGGCAACTGCGAAAGGGGTGATTTCCGAAAAGGGATCCCTGCTTTCCCATACAGCAATCATTTCCAGAGAAATGAAGATACCATCCATTGTCGGAGTGGAGAATCTGCTCGATACCGTCAAGACGGGAGATTTGCTGCGGATGGATGGAAATACAGGTAAGATTGAGATAATCAGGAGAAAATAAGTGAAGTGTATCAGATTAAGGAATGAGAAAAAATATGTGAAAGATTTTCTTTCACTTCCAAAGAAACTATATGCGGCAGATGAGAATATGGAGAGCCCGGACTCTGTCAGACAAATGCTTGCGGGAAAACATCCTCTGTCCAAATATTTTACACTGGATGCTTTTCTCATCTATGACGGGAAAGAACCGGTGGGCAGATTTGCCATTACAATCTATCCGGAGGATGATACCGCATATCTGGGATTTTTCGAATGTGTGATGGACAAAGAGGCGGCAGCGTTTTTGTTTTCGGAGGCGGAAAAGTTCTGCAGAGAGAGAAGGTGTAGGACAATCATTGGTCCGGTGGATGCGTCATTTTGGTTGAAATACAGATTGAAGATCAATCAGTTTGATCTTCCGCCTTACACCGGAGAACCTTACAATAAGGAATATTATTATGCATTCTTTTTAGAGAACGGATATAAGGTGAAGGAACATTATACTTCCAATACTTACATGAGAACTATGTGAATGAGAAGTATGAGAACAGATACCATGATTTTTTGGAGAGTGGATACCGGATTGAAAGCCCCAAAGCCGAAGATTATGCGAGTGCGATGAATGCGGTCTATGATATGATCACGGAGCTTTATAGTGACTTTCCGGTGTATAAGCATGTGTCGCGGGATGATTTTATGACGATGTTTCAGAGCTATCAATCCATTATGAATATGAGTATGACCAAGATGGCTTACTATCAGGATAAGGCGGTGGGATTTTATATCAGTGTTCCGGATTACAGTAACCGGGTATATCATCTGAACCCGGTCAATCTGGTAAAAATCTTACGGATTAAAAAGAATCCTGAGCGATATGTAATGCTTTATATGGGTGTGGATCAGGATCACAGAGGATTGGGAAAAGCAATCGTATATTCCATCATGAAAGAGCTGGAACATAATGGTCTGCCCAGCATAGGAGCGTTGGCACGGGATGGAAAGGTCACGCAGACCTATGCGGCAGAGGAGATTCGAAATGTGTATGAATACGTGCTTTTGGAGCATGTGTTGACGGATGATAATGCAGAGAAGGTGAAAGGGGAATAGTAATGACGAATCAATTGCAATCATTTTTACAGCAGGCTTACGAAAAATGGGGAGAACGTGATTATCTCTTTGAAAAAAAGAACGATGTATTTTCTCCGGTCACTTTTGCATCTTTTATAGAACAGGTGAATTGGCTGGGAACATATCTGACACGGAAGGGATTCCAAGATCAGAATATCGGTATCTATGGTCCCAACAGTGTGGAGTGGATGATCGCGGATATTGCGATCATGTGCTATGTGGGATGCAGTGTGGGATTGTCAAAGGACTGGTCTTATGACAATGTGGTGTATGCAATAAAAAAATGTGAGCTTTCCTGTCTGATTTATGATGAACGACAGGTGGAGTTCGTGGAAAAGCTTCGGAAAGAATTCCCACAGGTCACGTTTATCTCCATGCAGAAGGATTTTGCCGGATGTTTGAAAGAGGGAGAAAAACTTTGTGACGGTTTGTTTATGATAGAGCCCAAAAGCGATGATGTACCGGCAAAGGTGGTGTTTACCAGTGGTACAACTTCTTTTCCAAAGGCGGTGTTGCTCTCAATCAGGAATGTCTTTTCCGGTTGGAGATCTCTCCGCAGAAGAGTTCCTTTTGGTGCACAGGACAGATGTTACCTGTTTCTGCCGTTGAATCATACCTATGGTTCCATTTATAATTTCATATATTCGCTGGTGTTTGGCTACGAGGTTTATCTGGCTGGCTCCATTTCCGATATGGCACAGGAAATGATGGAAGTACATCCTACGATATTTTCGGGAGTTCCTGTTATTTATATGAGATTTTACGAGGCCGCGAAAGATTCGGGTGTAGGGCTGCAGACCTTGTTTGGAGGCAGGATGAAGTATCTATTCTGCGGCGGCGCAAAGCTCGATCCGCATGTGAGAGATGCCTACAGGGCTGAGGGAATGTATATGATGAATGCCTATGCACTGTCAGAGACCTCATCCGCCTTCAGTATTGATTATCCGAATGAAGAGGATATGGAGAGTGTGGGGACTCTCTTTGAGGATATTGATGCAGTTGTGTTTGATCCGGACGAGGAAGGATATGGTGAATTGGCAGTCAAAGGCGATAATGTATTCCAGGGATATTTTCATGATGATGAAGCGACAAAGGCCGCTTTTTCAGAGGACGGATATTTTCTCACCGGAGACATTGGGTGTATCAGAGACGGTAAGGTATATTTAAAGGGGAGAAAAGATACAAGACTTACGTTGCCAAATGGAGAAAATGTTTCGGCAAAGATGTTGGAGCAAAGAGTTTGCGGACTGCATGAAAGTGTGTCAGCGGCAAAGGTTTATGTGCGTAATGATAAGCTGACTGTTGATATCTACGTAAAAGACAGAGAATTACTGAATGATCAAGATATGTGGGAGAAGTTGGTGGAAGAGTTAAACAGTAAAGTATCCCGGTATGAGCGGATTGGAATGTTCAATCTGTATAGCAGCGAGAAGCTGCTAAAATGACAGCTATTTTTCAATTTATCTCGTTGGAGAAGACTCCCACTTTTACAAGTGGTGAGTTTAGAAACAAACTAGTCTCAGTGGGAGTCCAATCTCCAACTGAGATAAAAGCCTCCGGCGGATTGCAGGAATGCGCATATGAAGA
>CAJOMI010000012.1 GCA_905235545.1 uncultured Lachnospiraceae bacterium
GGGTTTTCCGAGGAGGATATGCCGTCGGCGATCATCATACTGACGGACGGATACTGTGATTATCCGAAGGAGAGCGCGGCCATGGACATCCCCGTGCTTTGGATCATTTACGACAACTCGGCGGATCCGCCGTGGGGAAGGTTCGTGCATGTCAAAGCATACTAAGCGGGAATCAAAAATCATGACGGCACGCCAGACGACACCTGGCGGCAAAGACACGTCGGTGAATACGGCGCAGAGGTCATTCGTAAAGGGGAGAAAACCCCTGAACATCACCGCGCGCTGTTTCTGTTTTTGATTCGGACGGACGGGCGTACTGGTATCTTCACATAACGTCCGGGGAGTATAGTATTGACCACGGACGGATGACATACAAGTCTAAGACAAAGATTTACCTGGTCGACGTTTTGCATTTCGGGGACTATATACCCACCTTGGACGACATTGTGGCGGGTATGACAAGTTTCGATTCATGAAAGAGCGTCCTGTAAAATAACAAAGCGATTCCTTATCAGCCATGGGCCTATTACACAGCTCAGGGCTGATTTTTTTGTGCGAGTCTATATGAAATATTACTCACCTGAAAATAATAAGGAGGTGTATATGAGTATGACAATGTACAAAACAGATGATACGGATATCTTCGATATCATTTATGACGATGAGCTTAATGACGAGATATCCGCAGGCGTCACACCGGGCAGCAGCACTTCTAAGGAAGCCTTTATGCTGTCCATCAATCGCTTCGGACGGGTCAATCTTGACTTCATGTCTGAGGCGTGCGGGCGGAACAAGCAGGCCCTGATCGACGAACTCGAAGGCTCGCTGATCTGGAAGGATCCCCGCTGTTATGATCCTGCCCATCCCTATGATGGTTGGATCACGCGGGAGCAGTACTACGTGCGCGGCAACGTCTATCGACTGCTTGACGAAGCGAAAACCGCCGACCGGGCGACAGGTCTCTTTGCCAAAAACATCGAGCTCCTGAGGTCGGTTCTTCCTGACGGACCCGGGCAGGACGACATCATGATTCCTCTCGGCGCGACATGGGTTCCGGAAGAGTACCATCTCCGGTTTGTCTGTGAGCTCCTTGGGATGGACGATTATCCGCCCGAGCTGTATCTGGACACCTTCTTTGGGAAGTGGGTTCTGAGGGGTGGCTACATCTATAATCGTGCCCGAAGTGAGCAGGTTTACGGTACACGTCGTATGCCGGCCATGAACATCATCGAGCACACGATGAATGCCAGCCCGATCAAGGTTTACGACCGTCACACAGATTACAGCACCGGAAGAGCCAGAATCAGGTCCGTCCTGAACAAGGCCGAAACTCTGGCCGCGCAGGAGAAGCAGGAGGTGATTCTGCAGGAATTCCAGAGATGGCTCAAGCGGAATCCGAAGATCCGTACTCGTCTTCAGGAGATCTACACCGACAAGTACGGGTATCAGTCCGTCCGCTATGACGGATCGTTCCTGGCGCTTCCCGGGATGAATCAGGATATCTCCCTGTATTCACACCAGAGATCCGCAATCGCGAGGATCATTCTTTCTCCGAACAACGTCCTCTTAAGTCATGACGTTGGCGCGGGCAAGACATTCGCGTTTGCCGCAGGGATTCACGAGCGTCTCCGGATGGGTCTTTCCCGCAAAGTGCTGCTTGTCGTCCCGAACGCCGTGTTTGAATCCACGGCGCAGGCGATTCGCCAGTTGTACCCGGGGGAATCGGGAGAATCCTTTACGCCGATTTCCGTCAAGGATTTCACCCCGTCAAAGCGGGAAGCCGCCCTTAGTCAGATCATTGACGCTGAGGGCGGTTTCTTTATGCTGGCATCCTCGTCCTTTGACCTGATCGGTATGTCCAGGCAGTATCATCTGGACAAAAAGCAGGCGGAGATTACAGCCTGCGTGAGAGAGATGCGCGCCTGCACCGGTCACGGCAGGATGGATCGCCTCCGCACCCTCCGCACCCTCCACGAGAAATTGTGCAGGGAATACAGCGAGCTTACCGAGAAGGAGGGGCAGTGGCAGTTCAAGGATTGTTTTGATCTGATGGGAATCGATATGTTGGTCGTGGACGAATGCCACAACTATAAGAACATATCCCTTTCCCGCAACATGGAGCAGGTCGTGGGTATGCATTCCAAGGGAAGCAAGAAGGCTGACCTGATGCTCGAGAAGTGCGACTACGTGAGGGCCGGAGGCGGGAAGCTTGTCTTCGCGACGGGCACGCCGCTGACGAACTCCATGGCCGATCTTTTCGTCCTCCAGAGGTATCTGCAGCCGGAGGATCTCGAGTTTCTGAACATTCTGCAGTTCAACGAGTGGGCAAACACCTTCTGCACGAAGCATACGGAGTTTGAGATCGACACGACAGCCGCCTCATTCCGCTTCGTCACCCGGTTCGACCGCTTCCACAACCTTCCGGAGCTCATGGCGCTGTTCGGCAACGTCTGCGACTTCTACACGATCGACCGGAAGGAGCTTCAGTTGCCTGATTTTAACGGACACATCGATGTGGCCGTTCCGCGTTCGGAGGCACAAGCGGAATATATCCAAAAGATCGTTGAGCGAACGGAAGCGATACGTCACCGTGAGGTCGAGCCCAGGGAGGATAACTACCTGAAGGTTACGACCGACGGGCGAAAATGCGCGTTGGACATCCGTCTTGTTGCACCGGAGCTGATCGGCGGGGAGGCGCCGTCCGTTTCCAAGGCGTCTTCGGCTGTGGAGGAAATCCGTCGGATCTACGACGAGCATCCCGGCATGACGCAGGCAGTCTTTTGCGACATTTCCACGCCGGGCAAAGGGTTCAACATGTACGAGGAGATTCGGCAGCTTCTTATAGGTGCCGGTATTCCAAAGGAGGAGATCGCGTTTATTCACGATGCCTCTACGGATTCGGCCAGAGAAAAGCTTATCCGGAAGTTCAACGACGGAGAGATCCGTATCCTTCTGGGCTCCACGCCTAAGCTCGGTCTCGGCGTCAATATTCAGGATCGTCTCGTCGCGGTCCACCACCTGGACGCCCCCTGGAAACCTTCGGACATGGTTCAGCGGGAGGGCCGTGCGATCCGCCAGGGCAACCAAAACGACGAAGTTATGATCTACCGCTATGTCACGGAGAGCAGCTTCGACGCGTATACCTGGCAGATTCTGGAGAATAAGCAGCGGTTTATCGCCTCTTTCCTGTCCGGCAATCTTGACCGCACGCAACGAAGCGAGGCGGATATCGGAGACATGGTCCTGGATTATTCCGAGATCAAGGCGCTTGCGATCGGCAACCCGCTGATCAAGGAACGTGTCGAATTGTCAAACCGCCTCAGCCGGGCACGGGCAAGTTCTATGCAGAGAGTGGAGGAACTCCATACCTATCAAAGGTCTCTTTCCGAGCTTCCCGGACAGTGTGACGCCCTCCGCAAACAGATCTCGGCAGTTTCGAGCGACATCAAGTTCTGGGGCAATCACCGAAAGTCCATGAGTAAGGATGCCCGTGAGCGCTTCGGCAAGGAGCTGCTCAGCGAGATGGGCCGTAACAGGCACGCAGACGAGGATATCTTCGTTTGCCGGTACCGCGGATTCCGCGTCCTCATCCCGGCTCACCAGGATCCGGATCATCCGTATATCCTGCTTTGTCACAGTCCGAAGATCTCCTACCGTGTCGACATGAAGGACGCAAAGGCAGGCGGATGCAGTACTCGGATCGACAACGTGCTGCAGGCGCTTCCGGACCGCAAGAAGACGCTTCAGAGCCGGCTGACCGGTCTGCTCGAAGCGCAGGCCGACGCGGAGAAACAGCTCCGGAAGGGCAATCCCTACGAGCGCAAGATTAAGACGCTCAGTGCCCAATTAAACAAGATTGATAAAAGATTAAAGGAGGAAATCGAAAAGTGAAGAGCAACAATAACACGATATTGAGGGATAAAGACCTGGTTAACAACCCCGTTTCCCGCGTTCCTATCTGCTTGTGTCTTGACACAAGCGGATCTATGGGACGCGCCGTCGGTGGTACAAGGACCGGTGAAAAGATCTTTTCCGATGGAAAGATGTGGAACGTTGTCACCGGAGGGACCAGCTACATTTCCGAGATGCAGCTGGGCATCAAGCAGTTTTACGAAGCGATCCGTGAGGATGAGACCGCAATGTATTCTGCAGAGATTGCCATCGTAACCTTCGATGACAAGGCAAAGTGTGTAGAGGACTTTGCCAACATCGAACGTCAGGAGGCAATTCCGAAGCTGACTGCTCAGGGCAGCACGGTTATTAGTGAAGGTGTCAATCTGGCGTTGGATCTGCTGGAAAAGAGGAAGTCCGAATACAGGGAGAAAGGTGTGGACTATTTCCAGCCGTGGCTTGTGCTGATGACTGACGGAGAACCGAACGGCGACAGGGAAGCACTCGTCCGCGCGATTAACCGCACGCGTTATTATGTGAATGCCGACAAACTGACGGTATTCCCTATCGGCATCGGCGAAGCTGCGGATTTGAACACATTAAATGAGTTCTCTCCGAAGAGGCAGGCACTTCGGCTGCAGGGGCTTCAGTTCCGGGATTTCTTCTCCTGGCTGAGCCGGAGTGTGCAGCAGACATCAAGATCCTCTCCGGGAGAAGATATCGCTTTGGACATCAGCCTGCTGAAGCAGCTTGGTACGGCACAGGCTGCGGAAGGAGGTTGGGATAAGCTTTGATGCCGGTTTTGCCAGAAATTATTTAATTTTGTTTGCTCAAGAAAGGAAAATAATTATGAAAACAAACGAGAACAACAAAATGGCATATCTTGAATGCGTTGTCAGCAGCGAGACAAAAATCTTTATCGATACATGTTCTATGCTTGAAGATTCCTTTCCACTCTTTGTGGAAAATGTCATTCCTTTGCTTAAAAAGCACAACAACCGTATCATCGTGCCGCTGGCAGTGAGCAAGGAATTGGTCAAACATCTTGAGAATCCGATTAAACCGGAACTTCGGGAGCCTGCGATCAGGGCACTGCGGATCATCGGACAGTATAAGGACACCTACTTCCGTATTCTCGGGGATGAATCTGAGAACTTTCCGGACAATCTGTTCCTGGAGCTTTACATCCATTTCCGGCAGAACTACAGCATACTCTTCATCACGCAGGAAAACGGAATAGCCGCGGATATTCTTAACAACAATGACAGCTATTCAGTGCGGGCCTTTCCCGCGACGGTGAAGAAGATCGATTCACAGGGGTATCTGCAAAATACGAATGTGGCTTGTGAGAATGGGAAATGGATCGTCCCGAATCGCAGGACCAAGTCTGTTGACAAAGTGTTTGCGCAGCAATCCGGGGACACATTCTGCACCTGTGAATATCCGACAAGTATGCCGGATGAGGTAATTCCCCTTACAGAAGTCCCCGGTGAGTTTGACGCCGTTTATGCCTTGGATCCGAAAACAGGGCAGTCCACGGAACTCAAGCTTGGTAAGGTTATTGCTTCCGGCGGCGAGGGGTCCGTCTATGAGACGAACAGGGAGTTCGTGGCAAAAATCTACAAGGAGGATAAGGTCACGGCCCGCCGTAAAGAGAAGGTTTTGCGGATGACTAAAAAGGGGCTGAAGTACGACGGCATCAGTTTTCCGGTTATCCCGATCTTCAACAGCCATAGAGAGTTTATCGGTTATTTGATGGAGAAAGCTGTTGGCGAAGAACTTCGGACAAGCATTTTCTGCCCTATTGCCAAGTTCAAGGAGAAACATCCTGATTGGAAGCGCGAGGATCTGGTCCAGCTTTGCATTACCATTCTGAAAAAGATGGAGTATCTGCACGGCAGGAATATCATCATGGGTGACATCAATCCGAGCAATATCCTCGTAAAGTCCCCGACGGAAGTGTTCTTTGTCGATACGGACAGTTATCAGATCGAGGATCTGCCCTGCCCGGTTGGCCAGTGCAGCTACACGGCTCCGGAAATTCAGGGAAGGGAATTTAACAGTTTTCTCCGCACCATGGGTAACGAGAACTTTGCGGTTGCTACACTCCTCTTCCAGATATTGCTTCCCGGCAAACTTCCCTATTCGCATTCCGGCGGCGGGAAGCAGACCGAGAATATTCTGGAGATGAACTTTCCCTACTGCTTCGGGGAGAGCGGAAATAAGAGTGAGCCCGAGGGACAGTGGAAGTTCATGTGGAGCCATCTGACATATGATGTCAAAGGAGCTTTCTACAACACCTTCCAGAAAGGGGGCACTTATGCCGCCGAGGACCGAAGGCTTTCGACCACTGAGTGGATAAATATTATGTCCCGCTACCACGATCTCCTTCAGACAGGGGAACTTGCGGAAAACGATCCTATGTCGGAAAGCATTTTCCCGACCCGGCGGAAAGCCGGTAAAGACGACATCTGGGTCGTCTGCAAACATTGCGGCGAGAAGTTTCCGTATTACGAGTCAAAGAGCGGGGGAAACAGCAACCCGTACTCATATTGCACAAAATGCTGGAAAGAGATACACGAATTGGTTGTTTGCGAGGATTGTGAGGAGGAATTTCCGATTTATGTCCCCGAATACGATTACTATGTGGAAAACCACTATTGCCGTCCAAAGCGCTGCCCTGCCTGCCGCAAAAAGAAGAAAACCAACTATTCGATCGGCGCGAAGCGGATGATTCCGTCTTCCGCAACCGGATCAGAGAGAAATAATACTCCTGACCATTTTCATAAGTGGCCTGTCGGAGCCTGACTGGAGTCCCTTCGTCCTCCTTTTGAGGAATTTCACTCGATGCTAACACGGGTAAACCGTTGGGGAATTATTCCTTTTTCAAACCGAGAAAAAAACGGTGCCATTTTTTGCTAAAAGGTGAGGGATCCGTTGAAAATAACCCCCTTTTCTTAGTAAAATATTGGTGCGATTCTATTCAAATATCAGGTTGAGAAAGTACGCATCATCGGGGGTATCCGGCGAAATGTCGTCACGCGCTCAGGACAGCCGCAAAGCCGAGATGTCTTTAAGGAAGTACACAGTGATTAATAATAGCATCCGAATATATAATATTAAAGAGATATACCAATTCATAGAGAACAAAGAGTATCCTGAAGAGTTTCAGCGATACTTGAGAGCGGCACCTGATAATATCAAAAATCTGCTGAACAAGATGGGAATGGAACAATCGTATTTGTCGGTTGAAGAAGATAAGACTGAGAATGCTTTGTATGCAGAAGCAATAGCTATTAACGAGGAACCTGCGAAAGAGATTATTCAGCCTGATCGAAAAACTGAAAACGTACTTCCTACCGTAGATGAAGCGAGAAAAGAAGATCACATACCTAAAGAACTTCCGAAGACGGACAGTTCCGGTGCAATAAATAAACAAAAGGACGAGAATCTTTATGAGAACTTACGGTTTGGAGATAGTATTACTGTAAAGAGACTGGTATTACATGAAATGACGCATAGCTCTTGCATAATACACGGCTCAGAGTACCAGAATATCAGGGTGGTTATTTCATTGCCAAAAGGGGAATTTGCAATTAGGACAAGATGTTGCCCGCAATGCAAAAAACTATATGTGAAGAAGGAAAATTTTCAAGGAGTAAAAAAACTGCTTGACCGTAAAAATGTCAACTATACATGGATTCCAGAGGACAAATAAGTGAAGAACATCATTAGCGAAAAATTATTGGTCTTTGTATACATTGTCATGGCCATCATCTGCATACTTCTAAATGTATATAGTAATCAAGGTTATGATTCGGGGAGCATCATAATAAACATTGCCATGTTTATTGTTGTGGGTCTTATTTTTGCATGGGCTATTACCAAGCCACTCAGAAAAACCCACAGACTTTCAATGGAGTTGAAAGAAGCAACAGAAAAAATCAAAAGAGAGTATAGCAGCACAAACAATCTGCTATGGGAGCAGTACAAAACAGATGATTCTTCAGGATTGTTCAAGGAGGGAGAATTATCGAAAACATATCAGGAATACCTTGCCGAAATGAAGAGATTAGAGGATGTGTCAACAAGCGGGTATCGTTGCAGTATTGACGACTATTTCAATTATGGATTGATCGATGCTTATGCAGAGAAGAATCTATTGAATCTTATTCCCGGCACAATGACAGGCTTGGGAATTCTGGGAACATTTGTGGGTTTATCATTGGGACTGCAGAATTTTAACACAGGAACTTCCGCAGAGATTGAAGAAAGCATTGCCCCTTTGATGAACGGGATTAAAGTTGCCTTTCACACATCAATCTATGGATTGGTGTTTTCATTGTTTTTCAATCTAGTATATAAAAAGCTTCTTGAAGAAGCATACAAGAATCTGGACGATTTTCTTGAAGCATATAATCGATATGTATATCCGGATGTTAAAAACGACATATTCAACAGGTTGGTTGATTCACAGCAAAAACAAAGTGAGGTAATAATCAATCCACTCTTAGTTGCAGTACAGACTATGAACGATAACCTAAATGCTGTACTTGATTTACAAAAGGAACAGTTTGAAGAATACAAACTGCTTCCCGAAAAAATGAGCGAGGTAGTTGCCAAGAGTATCGACGAAGTGGTTACACCGAATTTTGAAAAAACAAACGAAAATCTGGGAACCTTTACAAATAAAATCGGTGAAATACAACTTGCCGGTATGGGAGATCTTGTAGACAGATTTATGTATCAGATGAACGAATCTATGAACGACAGTCTTACTGATCTCTCAAAGATAATTGAAGAAACCTGTAATATACAAAAGCAGAATAATGATTATATGCAGGACATTTTATCTAGGGTTGGCGCAATGACAGAGGATATCCAGCAAATAAATGAACTATCATCTGCCACAATAGCCAGCCTATCCGGATATATACAAGACGTAGAAAATCTGCAGTCTGTAATCAATCAGAGTTTTATGAGTGCAAATATTCAGCTTGAGCAGAATCGGAAGATGGAAGAGATTCAGCAAGGATATATTGCAACACTTGTCGAGTATGAGAAGAATATCGGAGAAGCTTCCGGAAGATTCAGCCGTGATATGGCTTCGCAAGTAGAACTGCTTGGGAAAATGGAGAAAGAGACATCAGAGGCTACAAGAAAGAATCTGGAGTATCTTTCCGCAAAAGCAACAGAGTATACGCACGCAGTTGCTGAAACTGCTAAGCAGCAGATCCAAAGTATTTTAACTTTATCATCGAGCACAACAAGCGATATGGACAGAGCAGCTCAAGAGTTGGGCAAGGTTTCCGGTCAGCTCAACGGACAACTGCAGCAATCGCTCCAGACAACTTTCGATATTTTCGATCAGGAACTTTCGGATATAACAAAACATTTAAGTGGCACAATTGCAGAAGTAGACAGTACCACGGAAAGAGTGCCGAAAGTAGTTGCTGCTGCATATGATGATATGGAAAAAGCATTTGAGGAGATGCAGAAACAGATGCAATCAATGATTCATATGCTTGATATAATGCAGCGAAATATGCCTGATATTGCAAAAAAGCTTATGGATAATAAATAGAGGGATCGGTCATGGCAAGACATCGAAGTAGGGCAAATGATGAAGAGACATCATATTGGCAGTCATATTCCGATATGATGGCAGCACTTCTGTTAGTATTTGTGTTGATAATTTCATTTACAATGCTTCAAGCAAAAAAACAGTATGAATCAAAAGAGAAAGAACTTTTCTCACAACAAGAATTGATTGAAGAACAGCAAAAGCAGATGGAAGATCAGCAGAAGCAGATGGAAGATCAGCAAAAGCAGATGGAAGATCAGCAAAAGCAGCTGGACAGAATTATCGGAATACGCAGCGAATTGATTGCTGCCTTAAGAGATGAATTCGAAGGATCCGATCTAAAAGTTTCTGTTGATCCTCAAACCGGTGCAATCACGTTTGATTCGAATGTTTTGTTTGATAGCAATAAATATGATATCAAAGAAACAGGTGCTGCATTTCTAGATGAGTTTTTACCAAGGTATTTTAGTGTTTTGTTAAAAGACAGTTTTCGTGAATATGTGGCTGAAATAATTATTGAAGGGCATACCGATACTCGAGCGGACTATATATACAATCTTGAACTTTCCCAACAAAGAGCTCTTTCAGTGGCAAAATACTGTCTTGATGAAGAAACAAGTTCATTGTCCGAAGAACAAATTATAGATTTGCAAAAGATTGTAACAGCAAATGGGAGGTCTTTTAGTGATCCTATATACAATGAAGACGGGACAGTTAATCTAGATGCGTCCAGACGTGTAGAGTTTAAATTTCGATTAAAAGATGAAGAAATGGTTGATGAGATGATAAGGATCTTAAACAATGGAGAGTCGGAAAACAAGGGTAACTAATTATGTTTTTTTCGTACGTTCCGGAGAAGATTAAGAGAGCACGGGAAGATATTGCATTGCTTCACAAAAATGTCAATGAACCGATCGAAGTGTCTGATAATGAAGAACTTCGCCAACTAATCATGTCTTTAGTAAAGCTGGAGAAATATCAAATCAGACCAAGAGCATATGCATTATCAAATAAAGAGATCGAAATGGTTGCCGGTTATATACCGCATAACTACTATAACGTTACCATGGAGAATCTCTTTGAGATTTTTAGTATACGATCATCAGAGTCATTGTGCCGTGTGCTGCTCAATCATTGGCAAGAGTCATATCAAAATGAAAATTGTAATGCCTTCATGAGGGGGATCCTGAAATATGACGAAAACCTGATTTCATTAGTACTCAGGAACAATATGGATGAAGTTTTGTTTGATTCTATACTTTCCGATAGAGATATACCAGCAAGATTCTGCATGGAAATCAAAAAACATTACTTTCCGGCAGGGAAGTCTCTCATGGATAAACTTTCGTTTTTTGGGATCAGGGAAGACAGCAAATTATCCGGCGAGTGTAGATTTTTGTTCTATACAATTTGCAATAGGGAAGATTATCTGGCAATTGCAAAGATTGATCTTTTGAATCTGGTCAAACAATATAATAGGCGCGGCCAAAGTGTTCTAAGGAGTTTCTTGCAGAATTTCCTGGAAAAACTATCATTAAGAGACCTTGTACCGTTTAGAGAATTGGCGGATTATCTGAAAACTATTGTAGGGGAAAATGTAGGTACTAAGGAAAAGCCAAATGTATTTTTTGAAGGCTTTCAATCTGATCTGATTCAAAAATATAATGACTGGATCAATCTATATAAGGTTGAAGAATACTTTGGTAATGATGAGAGAAGCAGGTTCTGGAGACAGTATCACTTCAAAAGCGTTCGAAAGTTTAAATATAGTAATTCCGTAGTAATGGAATTCGATAAATACTATGCAGTAGAATTCCTCGGGCAGGCAATGGGGCCTATCTATATTTATGAAAGGAATTACTTTGAGCATTATATTATCAAAAAGTTTGGTTGCAATGATAATAGTCACATGCGACAGGAATTATTACATGATAGTAATTGGTTCTATAGAAAAGAGCACCGCGGTTACTGGCAAAACGATGTAAGGTTGGTATTAATTAATAATCGAATCACAAATCGGATAGTTTTATAAAAGGAGAAGCACGAGTGCATTGCTTGAAATGTGGGGCAAAATGGTCAATTGGAAATGTGTCACCGAACATTTTCGTTTGTCCTATATGTGATGCGGATTTCAAAGAAGACGAAGAACAACGAGGCTATGATTCTGTAGCTGAGTTTTTGATGTGCTTAATCCTTGAAAGAGGCGAGAATATCTGTTTAAACACTTTACAGATAGTTGGTTTTCTAAATGATTACTATCCTGAGGAATTCGCATTACGAGAGCAGATCGAGAAACTGCTTAATAGTGGCATTGGAGATTATGTATTTCGGCGCAGACAGAGGCTTGATCCAACGCTTGATTTACAGACAATTGTAAATCAAGCAGGGTTAAATGATTTGTATGATGCCATAGAAACGACAACAGGGTTTTTGACCCAGACAATAGAGAAAGAAGGATCAAATTTTGAAACGGCATCGTTCTATTTGGATCAAGCGGACCAATTAAAGGGGGACAGATACAAATTAGTTGCTTTGGAAAAAGCAAGCAAGATTTCTCCGGATCCCTATATATTTAAAAGACAGGCAGACTTGCTGTTTGAAGCCAAAGAATACGATAAGGCGGTTGAAGCATTAGAAAAAGCATCAGAAGCCGGCAACGAGGAAGTGCTTTTGCAGCTTGCAGCTATTTATGAAAAAGGTGATATAGTTCAAAAGAATTATAAACGAGCAGTGGATTTATATTCTCTTTTGGAAAAACAGGACAGTACTAAAGGCCTGTATCAAATGGGAAGGCTTTATTATTTGGGAAATGGCGTCGAAAGGAGTACTGCTCAAGCGGTAGAATACCTATCTCGTTCAGCCAAAAAAGGGTATTATAAAGCACAATATTTCTTGTACAGGATCCTATATAAAGATAATTCCCGGGTTGCAACGGACTATTTAATAAAATCGGCAGAGCAAAGTTATGAACCGGCAATGTACGACCTTGCTATTCATTTATTATACGGAGATGATGTAAAAAAAGATGTTTATACAGCCATAAGCTTATTGGAGGAATGCGCAAAGCTGGGTAATAGAGATGCGGCTTCAAAATTATACTATATGTACATGACAGGATACGAAGTAAACTCTGACAAAAACAAAGCACTGCATTACAAGAAACTATTAGGGGAATAAAATGGGTTTTTTGGATCAATTATTCGGACAACCTAAAGTAACATATCCGACGGTTCCTTCAATACTTCCGGATATAGCTAAAAATGAAATACTTAACGGACGTCTTCCACATATCAATGTGAATGAACTCTTTACTAAGCGTGGAGAAATATGCCATTATGCGGACCGTGCCATTCTTGCTGTAAAAAAGGAAAAAATAGTTAGAACGACCAAGAACTATGGCATGAGCACACCGGGGATACTAAAAGGGAATCGTTTTCATTCAGGCAGTTCTGTTTCTACATTAGACAGGCAATCGGAAATTGAATATCAAAAGGGAATGCTGTATATCACAAATAAAAGAATTATTTTCACTGCAAAAGACAGTGGATTTGATAAACCATATATGTATCTTTCGTCGGTCAAACCTTATTCAAATGCGATAGAACTGCAGTATGGATCGACTGTCTATTCACTATATGTTCCGGATGGGGCGTTAGCATATAAAGTAATTCAAATATTAAAATGATGGGGCAAAGAGATGCTTGATGGAATGTTAAAAACAGGGGATAAGCTTACCGGCGAAAAAGGGGTACAATATACTGTACGAGAGATGCTGGGGGCAGGAGGACAAGGAGAAGTATATAGAATAGATTCTCCGAATGGTCCAATGGCACTGAAATGGTATTATAAACAAACCAGTACCGAGGATCAGAAAAAGATCATTATGGATCTTGTTGAAGACGGAAGTCCCAGTCCGCAGTTTCTCTGGCCGGAAGACTTTATTAGAAGCAATTCTAATAATACCTTTGGGTATGTAATGGAACTTCGGCCACAGGAATATAGGAATATACCGGATCTTCTAAACCGTAGAGTTCAGCTCACTTTTGGTATTGTTATTAAAGCTGTTTACAATATGGTTGAGCAGTTTGAAATACTGCATAGAGAGGGATACAGCTATAAAGATATATCGGATCAGAATGTATTCTTTAATCCGAGAACCGGCGACGTACTTATTTGTGATAACGATAATGTTTCCAAGAATAACCAAGATGACAGCGGCGTCTATGGGACAATGCGATATATGGCTCCGGAAATTGTCAGAGGAGATAAAGGGGTTCATCCTTCAACTAAGACAGACTTGTATTCTATGGCTGTGTTAATGTTCTGTATGCTGTTTATCAGCCATCCTCTAGACGGCGCAAATGAAGCCAGAATTCACGCCCTCGATGATGCAGCCAATCTTGCTTTATACGGGACACATCCCATTTTTATTTTTGATCCCGTCAATACAGAAAATCGGCCCGTAGCAGGGATTCATGACAATGCTCTACTGTTTTGGGAGATATATCCGTCTTTCTTGAAAGAGAAATTCATTAAGGCCTTTACGAAAGGAATGAATTCCCCCACAGACAGAATCGTTGAAAGAGAGTGGAAAGATACACTTATCAAATTAATGAATTCAACAATAATCTGCCCATATTGTAATGCGGAAGTCTTTTACGATGAAACAAACGAAGAGAACGGGACACGAAACTATTGTTGGAATTGTAGATCATTGATCAACAAGCCTCCAATTTTACGAATTGGAAAGCATATGTTACCAATCAGTTCTTCCTTAAAAATTAAAGCGCATCATTTAAATAATAATTATGACCTGACAAAAGTCGAAGCAAGCATAACACGTAATCCAAAGAATCCCAGTCAGATGGGTCTGAAAAATGAAGGGTCTTCTAACTGGACCTATATTCGTACGGATGGAACGCAAGGAGTAGTTCCTCCGGGAAAAAGCGCAGCACTGATACAGGGAATCAAAATTGTTTTTGGAAATGAAACCGGTGAATATAAAGGCTAAATAGGAGGTATTGAAAATATGGCAATTGAAATCAAAATGCCCGGCGGAGAAATGGCAAAGAGACCTTTAAATTTCTTTTGGGTAGTAGATTGCTCCGGCTCCATGTCGGTTGATCGGAAAATGGAACAATTAAACTATGCCATTCAATCAACAATTCCGGATATGCGTCAAGCAGCAGCGGATAATACAAACGCACAGCTGTTGGTTCAGGCACTACAGTTTAACAGTGGTGCTCAGTGGATGACGACAAAACCGGTTAATATTGAAGATTATACATGGACAGATCTTAGTGCCAGTGGTGGAACAAGTTTGGGGAAAGCGTTCAAACTTCTGGCAGGGCAGCTAACTATTCCTCCGATGTCTGACAGAGCACTGCCTCCGGTTATTGTTCTGCTTTCGGATGGTAATCCCACTGATTCTTATAAAGAACCCTTAAACGAATTGCTGAATCTTCCATGGGGAAAGAAATCCGTAAGAATAGCCATAGCAATCGGAAAAGATGCTAACAGGGGCGTATTGGAAGAATTTACGGGAAACCCGGAACTGGTATTAGATGCTAATAATCCGCAGCAACTTGTGGCTATGATTAAATGGGCATCTACAGTCGCAAAACAAGTATCGCAGCCTGCAAGTCGTAGGAAAGAAACCGCAGCAAACGGTGAAACTACTATTGCAAGTGCTGATGGAAGCACCGCGATTCAGACACCTGTGACGATAGACCTTACAGTGCCGCAGGATCTTGGACCGGATATTTGGTGATGGGGAAAGAGTATGATAAAACCTTTCAGGATGAGAAAGTCCGTTGCGGGAGCTTCGCATGGATATAAAAACTGTCAGGATGCCAGCGCCATAGAATTGTTGGAGAATGAAATAGTTATAGCTTCAGTCGCAGATGGCCATGGAAGTGCCAAATGTAAATATAGCGATCGAGGAGCAAAAATTGCGACAAAAGCATTTGTTTCAGTCGTAAAAAAATTGTGGACTTCTGTGAATTACGATCAAGAAGCCTTTATTCGACTGCTAAGACAGAAAGAATCCGTTGATTTAATACAGGAGATACACTGCAACTGGAAAAATAGGATACAACAGTCAGGTCTATCTTTAGGAATAGTTGATGAAGAAGATGGTATTGAAGTGGATTCGGAACTGTTTGGCACCACGCTTTTGGGAATAGTGATTGCACCAACATTTGTATTTGCGTTGCAAATCGGAGACGGAGATATCATGTTCGTTAATGATGACGGGGTAAAAAAGGTATTAGATTCCTCCAAATTTTTGGGAACCGAAACCTATTCCTTATCTAACAAACATCCGTGGGAACATGCGGCAACATCTTTCCAACGAGTAGAGATAGCATCGGTTTCTCCTTATATGTTTATGATGACAACGGACGGTTTCGCAAATAGTTTTAGAGATAATGATCAGTATTTAATTGCTTGTCAGGAGTATTTTAATACAATCAAAAAATATGGGCCAAACCTGGTCAAACGCCAACTACATAAATGGTTATCACAGACAAGTACAGACGGCTGTGGAGATGATATTACATTTCTTGCAGTAGGTGCAGTTGATTATTAGGAATAATTGTCAGGAAAGAGCTTTGTATTGATTCGGATCAAAACCATTTGCTTCGGCAACTAGTAACAGCTCGGAGAGCCGATGCCTATCCCAGAGGTATGCATCGGTTATCCGGGCTGTTTCTTCAGCAGCTTTTGAAAAATAGTTGTTTGTCATCACTACGGCCTTGTCACACTTATAGAATATTTTTCCGGTTACAACTTCTTGAACGGCCTTATTTCCTACAGTGTGGTTATAACACTTGCATTGTATGGCATAGGAATCTGATTTATATTCGCACAGAATATCGACCCCGTAATCCCCACTTCCGGAAGTCACCATCACTTTTGTAAAGCCATTGTGGCGTAATATATCGGCACAGAGGTATTCAAACGAATGGCCATCAAGTTTATCGAAATCAAAGAGCTTTGAAGGAGGAGTAGGGGGAGCTTTTAGATATTTTGGCTGTGGAACGTATTCTTTTAGTATTGCAGGATTGCCATTATGATAGTCGCTAATGAACCCGATTGAGACAAAATAATCCATAATCTGTTCGGCTTCATCAAGACTTATATTCAATTCTACTCGCAATAAACTGATGGAGGGATTATTTGTTCGAGTAATTATCTCAGCAGCTCTTTCGTAGAGTTGATAATTTAGCATGTTAGGGCTCCTTGTAGCTGGGAGAAATATATGATAGGTGATAGATATTATTATCATCGCTTAGATGAGAAAAATCAATTTATTTACCGATTAATATTAAAAGTCGCTACAGACTATGTTTCACTAATTACAAGTAAGGATCCAAAAACATATTCTCAGAACGCCCTGACCGCAATCAATAATGCAATTGTCAGTCGAAGAACACTTCGCGCCGGTGTATGTCCGGACATCGTTCTGAAAAGTACGCCGCGGCTGGTGCCCGGCATCCACAGAAAAAAAGAGGAAGACCTTCGCGTACCTCGAAAAAAGGCGAAGCTGCTGCGATCTCACAAATCGCAACAGCTCGTCTTTTTTGGTTAGAGAGGAAATCCGGCTGATCAAGTCAGCGTGGTCAGCAAGTTTTTTTCGCAAATTCAGTTTTGACCGCTCGGTCGCCGGAGCGTTCGTAACGATCGGCATTGACAAGTTCATCGGCTTCATTGTCCAGAAGAGCATTTAAGGTCTCTTCGACACTGTTTTTAACGAGATCTTTCAATTCGCCCTTTATGGCAGCT
>CAJOMI010000013.1 GCA_905235545.1 uncultured Lachnospiraceae bacterium
GGCGCAGGCGTTGGTACTTAATGAGTGTGTAACACGAATTTAGTACCACTACGCCGGAGACAGAGTGAAAACGTGTCTGCGATGGAACTATATAATATGTACAATGAAAAAGATGTAAATCGCAGTTTCGCAAACGCCTACTTTGTGTATATCAGATAGAAGAAGATTTTCATCTGATATAAGTTTCCGGTTGATTGCAAGAATGCCCCGGCATTCTTATATTAATACATAGATTATAACATGTGATGCATTAATATAGAAAGAGGAAGAAACCAAGAAAAAGAGGAGAATATTAAGAAAATAGTAATATTTAATGCAAAATGGTGAAATATTTCCACTTGTACGGTTGCATTTTTCCGCCGGATGCTGTAATCTAAGGTTCACTGTTTCCCGAACGGGAATGCTTAAAACGGTGGGGACGTGCTGATACTTTATATCTCAGGCGGGGTTCAATCCCCGTCTGAGATATACGCTCCGCGAGGATGCGCACGAATCTGCAGAGGAAGACCGCTAAAGCGGTCGCAAATCCGGCGCCAAGTCTTGCGAGCGAGACTTGAAGTCCGGAATAACCGGAGGCTTGATGTGACGTGACGGGAATTTGCCAAATTAAGAAAAGAAAAAACAATTATAATCATTCATTTTATCAATGAAGAAGTATATAATACAAACTGTATGTAAAAAAAATAACAAGAATAAGGAGCAGACTATGAAGTATGGATATTTTGACAATGCACATAAAGAATATGTAATTGACAGAGTTGATTTACCGACGTCATGGACTAATTATCTGGGAGTGAAAGATACATGCGTGGTAATCAATCACACAGCGGGAGGATATATGTTTCATAAGACACCCGAGTATCACAGAGTAACCAGATTTCGGGGCAATGCGGTTCCGATGGATCGTCCGGGGCATTATGTATATATCAGGGATAATGACAATGGGGACTATTTCAGCATATCCTGGCAGCCGGTTGGCAAGCCGTTGGATCAGGCAACTTATAGATGCAGACATGGATTGTCTTATTCTGTTTATGAATGTGAGTATGACAATCTTGTGGCAAGTCAGAAAATGAGTGTTCCGATGGAGGATGATGTGGAGCTTTGGGATGTCCGGATTAAAAATGCAGATAGCAGACCTAGAAATTTGAGTTTGTTTTCTTACTGTGAATTCTCCTTTCATCATATAATGATTGATAACCAGAATTTTCAGATGAGTCTGTACTGCGCAGGTTCTTCTTATGAAGACGGCATTATTGAACATGATTTATTTTATGAAGAGTTTGGTTATCAGTATTTTACCTCAAATCTGTCTCCGGATGGGTTTGATTGTTTGCGCGACAAATTTCTGGGTCTGTATCATACGGAAGATAATCCGGTGGCCGTAGAAAATGGTGAATGCAGTGGTTCTTTTGAGAAAGGAAACAATCACTGCGGAGCATTGCAAAAGAATCTGGTGTTACAGCCGGGCGAAGAAGTCAGAGTGATTTTTATGTTGGGTGAAGGAAATCGCGATGCCGGAAGAACGATAAGAGAAAAATACAGCAACCTTGCCAATGTGGATGCAGCATATAAGCAGTTAGAGGATTACTGGGAGGATAAGTTATCAAGGCTTCGCATTCAGACACCAAATGAAGGAATGAATACCATGATCAATATCTGGAATCTGTACCAGTCCGAGGTGAATATCATGTTCTCCAGATTTGCTTCTTTCATCGAAGTGGGAGGAAGAACCGGACTTGGGTATCGGGATACTGCACAGGATTCGATGACGATTCCGCATTCGAATCCGGATAAATGTAAAGAACGAATTCTGCAATTGTTAAATGGATTGGTATCAGAGGGATACGGATTGCACCTGTTTTCACCGGAATGGTTTGAGGAGAAAAAAGACGAGAAGAAGCCATTTCGGTCACCTACAGTTATTCCAGGAATTAACAAGCAGGATATCATTCATGGCATTGAGGATGCATGTTCGGATGATGCACTCTGGTTAGTGCCGTCCATTGTAGAATACATAAAAGAAACAGGTGATCTGAGTCTTGCTGACCAAAAAGTAAAATATGCTGACAAAGGTGAGGATACCGTTTATGATCATATGAAGACGATTCTGGAATTTTCCGCTAGGGAAGTTGGTAAGAACGGCGTGTGTAAAGGACTGCGTGCAGATTGGAATGACTGTCTGAATCTCGGCGGTGGGGAAAGTGCTATGGTTTCCTTCCTGCACTACTGGGCAATCAGCAATTTTATTGAGTTGGCGCAGTATCTGGAGCACAAAGAGGATGTGGCACACTATCGGGAGATGTTAGAGCATGTAGGCAAGGTCTGCAACACAGAACTTTGGGACGGTGACTGGTATATCCGGGGCATTACTAAGAATCTGAAGAAGATTGGAACGAAGGAAGACAAGGAAGGAAAGGTACATTTAGAGAGTAACTCCTGGGCCGTACTGTCCGGAGCAGCATCCAGAGAAAATGGATTGAAGGCCATGGACAATGTACATAAATATCTTGCCACCCCTTACGGTATTATGCTAAATGCACCATCTTATACCGTGCCGGATGATGATATTGGATTTGTGACAAGAGTATATCCGGGTGTAAAGGAGAATGGGGCTATTTTCTCCCATCCGAACCCATGGGCATGGGCAGCAGAGTGTGTATTGGGCCGGGGCGATCGGGCGATGGAATATTACGATTCTCTTTGCCCGTATAATCAGAATGATATGATCGAGATTCGCGAGGCGGAACCTTATTCTTACTGCCAGTTTATTATGGGTAAGGATCATACTGCTTATGGAAGGGCAAGACATCCGTTTATGACAGGTTCCGGCGGATGGTCTTATTTTTCGGCAACCAGATACATGTTGGGCATTCGCCCTGATTTTGATCATTTGACCATCGATCCGTGTATCCCGGCGGACTGGAAAGAATTCTCGGTAATCCGTAAATGGAGAGGTGCAGAGTATGATATCAAAGTGACGAATCCGGATGGTGTGATGAAGGGTGTTAAGAAGATGGTTGTAAATGGTGAGATGGTTGACAGGATTCCGGTGATGAAAGCAGGTACAGTGAATCAGGTGGAAATTACCATGGGATAACGAGACAGGAACAGTGAATCGGGCAGAGATTACTATGGGATAACAAATTACAAATCATTCTGATGATATACTTGTGTTATTATACTATTATTTGGTAAAATATAAGGGATGGCATGGTGCCGTGGTTCGTAATGACGAGACCCCGTCAGACAAGTTGGCAGAACGGTTTGGAGGCGGGGGTCATCTTCGTCTGAGATATATAATTTTCCCGATGAGGGAATTTGTGTCCGGTTAGACGAGATTTTCTTCTGCAAGAAGGAGGCTCATACAGATGAAAAGAACAACAGATCAGTTGAAACAAGGAACAAGAACAATGAGAGGATTGCGCTTACATCGGGGTTCTCCCGGGGAATCCAATCTGATGGCAGGGATGGTGAAAGTCATTATCCTGTGTTGGATTGTTCCATATGTGACATTGTCGGTTGTTCTTTTTTATTTCTCTGAAACAAAGACAAACCAACAGATCAGGGATACAGTTTTTACTTCCATGGAGAATGCAATTGAGCAGTGTGAAATCAATATTAATGCTGTTATTGATGACTCCAAAGAGGCATCTTATGATGGAACGATCAGAGAGAGCTACATCAAATTTACCCTTGACGAAGATGTGTCTGCGGAAACAGAAATGTATCATGAGATTACAAATTATCTGGATCGTAAATATAAGTACAGTACAAAAATTTCAAATACGATTCTTTTGTTTAACAGAGCTACCAGACAGGAATATTACACATACAGTAATGTTGCAGGAGCTACTTATTCAAATATCAATTATTTCAAGACCAATGCAATGCTGCCTGTCAGGAAAATTGCTGCACATCTTGGAACGAATACCCGCTTGGTATATATCAAAGGGCGTTTGTATCTGGTACGTAATCTGGTGACAAGTGATTACAAGCCGTTTGCGGTTCTTGTCATGGAAGTGAATGAAAATAATGTGTTCAAAAGCCTTGATCAAATTGTGTTCCGACAGAATGGTCTGGTGTATATGGATGGCGTTGTGATATATAAAAATGAAGGAATATCAGAACAGGCAGAACAAAAGATTCGTCAATATGTAAAAGATCAAAAGTTGTATGACCGGGTGGTCAGAACACAGGAATCGGTAAACGGCTATGATAAAAAGGCAGGCATGGCTTATTATATCATGAATGTCAATGGACAGAAGATCACCTATGTTGTCATGTTGGACAAAAATAGTTTATATAATGATAGAAATACACTGCTTTACACCTATGTTCTCATTGGTATTCTGCTGATTCCTATGCTCTTTGCGTTCTCCAGCTATTGTTATGCCAATATCACAAAACCTATTTCTGAACTCATGGATGCTTCCAGTGAGATTGAGGAAGGTAATTATGGTGTAAAGATCAATCCGTTCAAGAAAAACCGGGAATTCGGAAGATTGGTGGACACCTTTAACCATATGTCTGCCAGTCTGGAGGAATCCTTTAACAGAATTTATGCAGAAGAGATTGCATTAAGGGATGCCAATATGCAGGCATTGCAGTCGCAGATAAATCCTCATTTCCTGAATAATACGTTGGAGATTATTAACTGGAAGGCAAGGATGAGCGGAGATCAGTCGGTAAGTGGTATGGTAGAATCTCTGGGAGTAATGATGGAGGCAACCATGAACCGAAGGGGAGAATCGTTTATTACCATTGCGGAAGAACTAAAATATGTGGATGCGTATCTTTATATTATAGAACAGCGCTTCGGAAATACATTTTCTTTTGAGAAAGAAATAGAAGAGGAATTGTTGGAAATCAGAATTCCGCGTTTGATTATCCAACCCCTAGTTGAAAACATGGTGGAGCATGGTGCGGATGCTATGGGAAATCGCAGAGGAAAATTAAAAATATATGAGGATGGAACATATTTGCATATTGCTGTAGAAAACGAGGGCAATATTAGTAAACAAAATGCGGAAAAAATTGAAAAATTATTTGGGGACGGAAAATTAGACGAGAATCTGCATAATATTGGTATTCGAAACGTGAATTTACGTCTGAAAATGTTGTATGGAGAAGAAAGCGGACTTCGAATCGTAAATGATGTGGAAAATCTTACTGTCAGTGAGATTACAATAAATATGACAAAATTGGCAGAAGTGTCTCCCAAATAGCCAAAAATATTAAAAATAGCCAATAAAATACAAAATTAACAATAAAAATCATTAACATATTTAAAATTTAATATAAAATACTATATGTAACGAAATATGAGAATTGCAAAGAGTCAAACATGAAAGTTATTCTCGAAAATTTGAAATAGGAGGAATTCAAGATGAAAAAGAAAGCATTGGCTTTAGTTTTGGCGAGTGCTTTGGCCGTGTCCGTTGTAGGATGTGGGGACAAAAGTTCAAGTTCCGAATCGGATGCAGGTGGAGCGAGTATTAAGTTAAATGTAACGACTACATATGCCGGACAAGATACCAACGCTGAGAACTATAAGAATGCAGTTGCAGAGTGGGAGACAAAAACCGGTAATACCGTAGAAGACAGTTCTGCAACTTCTGATGAGGCATTTAAGACAAGAATTATTACCGACTTTGAGACAGGTTCAGAGCCGGATGTTTTATTCTTCTTTAACGGGGTAGATGCTAACCAGTTTGTAGAGCAGGGAAAAGTTGTTTCTGTGGATGAGATCAGAAAAGAGTTCCCTGACTATGCGTCTAATATGAAAGATGATATGTTAGGAGCATCTCCGGTTGATGGCAAGAACTATTCCGTACCTGTGAACGGATATTGGGAAGGCTTATTTGTTAACAAAGAGGTATTAGATGCAGTAGGTGTTGAAGTTCCAACGGCTGATACCACATATGATCAGTTTTTGGAAATATGTCAGAAAATCAAAGATGGAGGTTATACACCAATTGCAGCTTCTTTACAGGAAGTGCCTCACTATTGGTTTGAGTATGCGATTTACAATCATCAGGATGCTGCTACACATAATACCGTACCGGGTGCAGCAGATGATGAATTAGGTAAACAGTGGGTTGACGGACTTACAGATATCAAGACTCTTTACGAAAAAGGATTTTTCCCTGATAATACTTTAACATCTACAGATGCCGAGACATTTGAGTTATTTGTATCTGATAAGGCGGCATTCTTAATTGATGGTTCATGGAAGACCGGTGGTATTGAGGAAGCGGTTGATGATATCGATAATTTTACGGTAACTTATGTTCCGGGTGCAGGTAAGCGGAAGTCTACTGATATTATCGGTGGTCTTTCAATGGGTTACTACATTACACAGAAATGTTGGGATGACCCTGACAAGCGCGCGGTAGCAGTTGATTTCATTTCTTATATGACAAGCGATGAACAGGTTTCGAAGTTTGCAGGGACATCTGCAACAGCACTGAAGAATGGTGTAACCATTGACGAGAGTTCATTAACATCATTAGGTAAAGCAGGTATTGCTTACTGTTCCGGTGCAACCGGTATCTCTGCAGCTGTTCAGGATAAGTTATCTGACGCTTCAAGAGCTCCGATCTTCTCGAATATGTCTGATCTTGTATCGGGAACTGTAGCAATTGAAGATGCTGTGGCAGAAGTATTGTCATTAAATGAAGAATAACTGTAACTGTTCAGTCCTGCTGAATAGATTTGAATCGTTTATCTCGTTGGAGAAGACGCCCACTTCTATAAGAGGTGAGGATCAATGTCATTTACTTAAGATGGACGCTTTCAGACACGCTCTATGTTTTCTACTTCGGGCACGAGCTAAAGTATACCCTCAAACTAAGCTCGTACCTCGCTAAGGTTTCATGCATTGTGCTTAACTTTAAGCGCATTCTACCGCAGAAACGCTGGAAGCGTTCTTGAATATAAGCAAGTATACCTCGGTATACTATAAACGGAGTGATTCATTTTATTATTTTTTATTCATTCTTATTCTCCATAGCATCGGTTTGCATGAATCGGTGTATAGGAATCGCTCCGGATATGTAAGAGGTATTATCTGGTATAAATTTAATTGGAACAGATAGAGGTTGTCGCAGATTGCAACAACCTTTATCTATGACTGTGAACATTTAGTTCTTTTAAATAATAGAAAGATGTGGTGTAAGATATGAATGCAAAAATATATCAAAATAAGAAGTATATTGTTTTTTTTCTGATTCCGGCATTTTTATTCATGCTTGTGTATTTGTATGTGCCGTTTATTACGAATATCATGAACAGCTTTAAGAATATTAAATATCTGGCTTCGCCTTCGGATGTATGGCAGAAACCGTTCTTTGAAAATTACGTTAAGATGCTGCATGATCCAAAGATCGCGATTGCATTGAAGAATACAGGAATCATGATTCTTGCAACGATTATCGGTGAGGTGGGAATTGCTATTATCCTGGCACTTCTTGTAAGTAACGTGAAAAAAGGAGCAGATTTTTATCGTATTACTTTCTTTTTCCCAATCGTTATATCAGCAACGGCGTTGGCTTTACTGTTTAATTTGGTTTTCCTTTATGACAAAGGAATGGTGAATCAGTTTTTACAGTTTATCGGTTATCTGGACAAGGAAAGTAATGAATTGATTGACTGGAAAACGGTGCATCCGTTGTTTACGATGATGCTTCCGATTATATGGCAGTATGTGGGATTCTATTTTGTTATCATATTGACAGCTATTTCAGGAATTTCAAACGAATATTATGAGGCAGCAGCCTTGGATGGTGCTTCCAAGTTCCAACAGGCTTGGTATGTTACACTTCCTTTGATCAGGAACAGTATTGCTACCTGTGCGGTACTTGCCGTAACCGGTGCACTTAAGGTATTCGATCTTCCTTGGACGATGTTTGTCAACGGTATGTCCAATACATGGCTGACGGGTACTTATATGTATTCCAAGGTGCAGACGGATGTGGATTATGCATCTGCTATAGCAGTTGGAATCGTTGTGCTGGGTGCTTTACTCTCAGTAGTAGCCAATATTATATTCAAGAGAAAAAGTGATTATGAAATCTAAGAGGTGTTCTGATGAAAGAGAAAAAAACTAAAAAATCTACGGTTATTTTGTACATTATTTTAACATTATGGTCGCTGACTACAATTGTTCCGTTGGCGTGGTCGGTGATGAATTCTTTTAAAGATAAAAAGGCAATCTATAATAATTCTTTTTCGCTGCCGATTGGACATCTTTTTTCCTTGGATAACTATCGGAATATTTTTGAGAATTATGATATTTTAAAAGCATATCGGAACAGTTTTATCATTTCCGGTGCTGTTGCGATTTTAGTTATATTACTTGCAGGAATGGCTGCTTATATTATGACCAGATATAACTTCCGTGGTAAAAGAGTTTTATCAATATTACTCTATGCGGGTATGATGTTTCCTGTCTATTCTACGATTATTCCGGTTATGAGAATGCAGAGTAGTTGGGGAATTGTGAATACAGAGCATGTAGGCCTGAATCTTTTATCCGTTATACTCCCACAGGTTGCGGGCAATATGTCGTTTGCAATCATCGTATTATCGAATTATTTTGAGAGTGTTCCTATGGAATTGGAAGAGGCGGCATATATAGAGGGATGCGGAATGTTCAGAAACTACTTTAATGTAGTTGTACCGTTGTCTAAATCATCCTTTGCAACGGTTGGGATCTTCGCCTTCCTGTGGAGTTACAATGACCTGTTTACACAGATGTTCTTCTTAAGAACAAAAGACAATTGGGCGATCACAATTCTCCTGAATAATATTGCCTCCAAAGAAGGAGTGAACTATGGTGCGTTATTTAGTTCGGTAACATTGATTGTGGTGCCTGTATTATTGGTGTATATTGCATTACAGAAATATATTATAAAGGGAATGACAGCCGGAGCTGTAAAAGGTTGACCGAGTGTGCTATAATATACTTTAACATACTTTAACATACTTTAACATGTTGTCGGATAAAGGAGCAGCGTATGTACAAAGTAATTATAGTAGATGATGAACCAATTATAGTAGAAGGTTTACAAAAGGGAATTGCTTGGGAAAACTGGAATTGTAAAATTGTGGGAACGGCCGGCAATGGCAAGGAAGGTCTACGGCTCGTGCGCGAGATGGAACCTAATATATTGATTTCGGATATATCTATGACCAATATGGATGGGTTGACGATGGTTGCAGCCATCAAATCAGAATTTCCTGACATTGAAGTGTGTCTGCTGACGGGTTTTCGGAATTTTGAGTACGCGCAGCAGGCCGTCAAGTTAGGGGTCACGCGCTTTTTATTAAAACCGTCAAAGATCGATGAATTGGAAGAAGCAATCGGAGCAATGACCAACAATCTTATGTTAAAAGGTACGTTTGGCGACGAGGAAGAAAGTGCGGAGGTTTGGGATATGGATATTCCTTACGAGAAGTACTTATACGATATATTCATTAAGGACAGACCCCAGCTGGATGAGAGTACAGGTGAGAGGTTGAAGTTTACAGTTGCCAATACCTATATAGTGAAGAATGCGATTGTCTACATGTATGAGAATTATAGGGAAAAACTCAGTCTGGCGGACGTGGCCGAGCATTGCTTTGTCAGCAACTGGCATTTGAGTAAATTATTGAATAGGTATGTGGGGAAAGGATTTCTGGAGATACTTAACAGAATTCGTCTGGATAAGGCGAAAGAGATATTGGATACGACCAATATTAAGATTTTGACTGTATCAGAGATGGTAGGATTTCAAGATGTGACACATTTTTCCAGAATCTTCAAAAGCTATGAAGGAATTTCCCCTACGGAATACCGTGTTCGAGGTGAAGGATAGAGAGGTAAAGGCATGCGGATTATCAAGGCGGAAGATTATTATTCCATGAGTCGGATGGCAGCCAATATTATTTCGGCACAGATCATTATGAAACCAAAGTGTGTTCTGGGTCTGGCAACGGGTGCTACTCCGCTTGGTATCTATGCACAGCTGATCGAGTGGTATAAAAAGGGAGATTTGGATTTTTCGGAAGTTACCAGCATTAATCTGGATGAATATAAGGGGTTGTCCGGTGATAATACTCAGAGCTATCGATATTTTATGAATAGCAATCTTTTTGATCATATTAACATTAACAAAGATCGTACATATGTACCAAATGGACTAGAGCAGGATTCCGAGAAGGCATGCAGAGAATATAATGAGATTATTATTCGGTGTGGTGGTGTGGATCTTCAATTGCTAGGCTTAGGTAATAATGGACATATCGGATTTAATGAGCCGGGTGAGGCATTTGAGAAGGAAACACACTGTGTAAAACTAACTGACAGTACAGTCAAAGCCAACGCGAGATTCTTTGAAAATGAGGATCAGGTCCCGAAGGAAGCCTATACCATGGGAATCAAATCAATCATGCAGGCGCGGAAGATTGTGATTGTGGTAAATGGTGAAGAAAAAGCGGATATTGTAAAAGAAGCATTCTTAGGTCCTGTAACACCGAAGATTCCGGCCTCTGTGCTTCAGCTTCACAATGATGTTACTTTGGTTGGAGATAAGAAAGCGTTAAAATATATTGAATGATATAAGCCTCCGGGGGGATTGCGGGAATGTGTAGATGAAGATATCAGAAAAGCGGACGAGTATTCCACAGCAAGAACTCCGGGAGCGTTCTTGAAAGCAGCATAATCATAGCATACAGGGTATAATCAGAGAGTGATTGTACCCTATTGTTACATATAGGCAACCTCGTATCCTATAAAAAGCGCTCCGCGGGATGCGCATTTTGCGGAGAAGAATTTGATTGCTTCGCAATTACCTGTTGTTCTATAAAGAAAGAGGTGAGAATGTGATTATCAAAAACGGAAATGTATTTCAGAAAGATTTTAGATTTAGGAAGGCAGATATTTTGATTCGGGATGGGAAGATTGAAAAAATCGGTAGTCTGGCAGAGACAGGGGAGGAAGTGATGGATGCGGAGGGAAAGCTCGTGATTCCGGGTCTTACAGATCTGCATTTTCATGGCTGTGTGGGCTATGATTTTTGTGATGGAACAGAGGAAGCCATTACAGAGATGGCAAAGTATCAGTTCAGCCAGGGGGTGACCGGTATTTGCCCGGCTACCATGACCTTGGGAAAGGACCGATTGCTGAAAATCTGTGAAACAGCTGCAACTCATAAGAATGGAGCTGGAATGGCGGATCTTGTCGGTATCAATTTGGAGGGACCGTTTATTTCACCGGATCGTTGCGGAGCGCAGAATCCGGAATATGTACATCGACCGGATGCCGATTTTCTGAAGGGACTGATTACTGCGTCAAAAGGTCTTACCAGGCTTGTTACGATTGCGCCGGAGGAGGAAGGAGCATTGGAATGTATCCGGTCGTTGAAAAATCAGATTCGTTTTTCGGTCGGTCATACAATGGCTGACTATGATGCTGCTGTGAGAGGATTTGAAGCAGGTGCAAGGCAGGTGACACACCTGTTTAATGCAATGTCCGGTATGAACCATCGGGCACCGGGTGTCGTAGGAGCAGCAGCGGATAATCCAAATGTTATGGCAGAGATGATCTGTGATGGGATTCATATTCATCCAGCGGTAATCCGAAATGCATTTCGAATGTTCGGGGATGATCGGATTATTTTGATCAGTGACAGTATGCGTGCCTGTGGAATGGAAGATGGGGACTATGAATTAGGTGGACTTCCGGTTGTCAAAAAGGGAAATAGGGCAACATTACAAGATGGTACTTTGGCCGGAAGCGTGACAAATTTGTTTGACTGTATGGTGAATGTAATTCGGATGGGCATTCCGGCAGAATCTGCCATCAAAGCGTCAACCTATAATCCGGCAAAGGCACTGGGCCTGTTGGATCGTATCGGAAGCATCGAAGAGGGGAAAGAGGCAAAACTGGTGATTCTGGAAGCAGATTATACAATTGTAAAAGTGGTGAATAATTCGCTCTGATAGGATTTAAGAGTCCATAGCGACAGCTGTATTCAGAGCAACCTCCATCATTTGCGTGAAACTGTTCTGGCGATCCTCAGCGGAAAGTTCTTCGTGTGTCAGAATATGATCGGATATGGTGAAAAGTCCCAATGCACGTTTCCCTGCTTTGGCAGCATTCATATATAAGCCTGCGGTTTCCATTTCAATACACAGAATTCCCATCTTGATCCAATAATCATTGGCATCTTCCTGCGCATCATAGAAGGTGTCGGAGGAAAGTACATTTCCTACATGATAAGCAGCATTCAGCGTTTCTGCCTGATCAATTGCGGTCTTTAACAAAGTGTAGTCTGCAATCGGCGAAAAGGTGCCGGGTAAGGTAAACTGACGGCCGAAATTGGAATTCGTTGATGCGCCCATGGCAAATACCAGATCGCGCACATGGACATCCATGTGAATGGAACCGGCAGAGCCAATGCGAATGATATTCTCTACGTCGAAGAAATTATATAGTTCGTAGCTATAGATACCGATGGATGGAATGCCCATTCCACTGGCCATGACGGAAACTTTGGTTCCTTTGTAAGTTCCAGTATAACCTTGAATTCCCCTGACGTTGTTGATCAAGTGGGCATCTTCCAGAAAATTATCCGCAACAAATTGTGACCGGAGCGGATCACCGGGCATTAGCACAGTCTTTGCAAAATCCTGTGGCGTAGCTGCAATATGTGGTGTAGGGTATGCTGTCATACGGATTCCTCCTTTTTTCATATACTTAAATGGTAGCATATTGAATTTTTGACGTCAAGGCGAATACACATATTTTGGAAAAGCTTGCCGAACCATGGAAGGGTGTGAATTAGGATAAGTTTTAAATAAAGGTTGCGACAAGTGACATGTCGATGTTATAATAGACGGTACGAGAATTAAGATACAATTGGAAACTCATGGCAATATGGGTGATAAATTCTTTTGTTGCTTAGCAGATAATATCAAATATATCTACGAGGAGGAAACAATGCTGGAGTATAAAAGCGAGTCATGGAGTTACAGAACATTGCCGAATCGAATGCTTGAATTGGTTAAAAATGTGGGTAATATGGAACAAATGGGAACCGGATATTTTGTGGATGATGAGTCGGAAATGATAACCATACTGGATTATCTGAATTATGGAGAGACAACACATACGACAGAATCTATGAGAGAACAGATTGATGATGCTGTAAAGAATGCAGAGAACAAGAGATTGAAGGATCAGGAAATGTTTGATGCTGGGATAGAATAAGAAATAACTCTTACCTCAGAAGGTAGTGAGTGCGCAATAACGTGAAGAGGAAGGCTGTTTCTTAAAAATATATTAAGAAATAGCCTTTATTCTATAGATATGGTAATATAAAACTAATGGACGGATAAGAGGGATTGAAATTTATGAGTGTGGAAGGGTTGAAAGTCAGAGCAATTGAATTTGGGATCGGTAAGCCAAAGATCTGCGTGCCTATAGTGGCGAGAAAACGAGAAGATATTTTATTCCAAGTGGAAGAAGCGTTGAAGAGGGAACCGGATTGTATAGAGCTTCGCATTGACTGGTATGAAGAAGTATTCGACACAGAAAAGGTATTGGAATTGGTGAAAGAGATTCGGGAACGACTGGGAAATGTTGTTTTTCTGTTTACATATCGAACCGCAAATGAAGGTGGAGAAGCAGCGACTCATTACAAGGCGTATCGGGAGTTATGCAAAGCGGTATGTGAAAGCGGATATATAGATATGATAGATGTCGAAGCATATATGGAAGAAGGTTTATTGAAGACCATGGTAGATGTTGCGCATAGCCATCAAGTGTTTGTGGTGGCGAGCAATCATGATTTCCACAACACACCTTCGGAAGAGGAGATTGTGAAACGATTGCAGTTTATGGACGGTTCCGGTGCGGATATTCCAAAGATTGCAGTCATGCCAAGGAATGAGAGAGATGTGCTCACTCTGTTATCTGCTACATTGCGATATCGGGAGTTGGGGGGCGTGAAGCCAGTCATAACAATGTCAATGGGTGGCACCGGAACTGTCAGTCGTTTGGCAGGAGAAGTGTTTGGATCAGCAATGACATTTGCTGCAGTGAATAGAGTCTCGGCTCCGGGACAACTTTCTGTGGATGATGTAAAATATGTATTGGACATTATGCATACGAAAAGAGAGAGATAGCCGGTAATTTCCGGAAATGATATAGAATGAGGAGGTTCTTTATGGAGAATACAAAGGGAGAGGTGACGCCACAAATGTCTGAAACATCGCCCTTAGGCAACAAACAAGGATCAAAGGAAACGAAAGAAAAAGTTCTGGGAGAAAAGAAACCGGAAACGGTGTCCTGGGACCAATTGAAAGCGGAAGCCGGGAAGAAAGAGACGAAGGAAAAAGGACAGGGAGAAAAGAAACCGGAGACGGCGTCCGGGAACCGGGCGAAAGTGGAAGCAGGTAAGAAAGAGACGAAAGAAAAAAGCTTTGGAGAAAAGAAGCCGAATCGGGATATTGATAAAAAGCCGGAAGAAAACGAGTACATTGAAGGCGCGAATGGTAAGATTTCTTCTGCAAAAGATGAAGTTTTTGATGACAGTGATATGATTAGAGGTTATCTTCCTAAAGATATGAGAGTCAGCGCTGTTATCAGCCGGGCAGTTGGATTGATTCTTGAGATATTGTGGACAGCTTTCAAACTTGCTGTTGTGGTTACTGTTTTTACCGTCGTGGCTGGATTTTTCCTTTCCAGAGACTTGATGATCCGAGGACGAAACGGAAACCGGAAGTCGATGGAGGGCATGGTTGTCTCCAATGCAGTTTACACAAATAAATCCGGAGAAGAGGAAAGAGTACAGGCTTGGCTGGATTCTGTTACGAGAGAGAAATTGATTTTAGAGGCAGATTATCCGGGAAAATTGAAATTTGACAATAGCTGTATCCTGGTTGCAAGACAGGTTGTCGTGGATGAGAAAAGTAAAAAATGGGCAGTGGTTTTACACGGCTATAATGGCAATATGGAGGATATCTATGATATTGCGATGCACTATACGGATGCAGGCTATAATGTCTTGATGCCGGATCTTCGCGGTAATGGAGAAAGCGAGGGCAGTTTTCTTGGTATGGGATGGCTGGATCGACTTGATGTAATTAAGTGGATCGACGTGATATTGGAGAAAAATCCATCCGCACAGATTGTTATACATGGTGTTGATACGGGTTCGGATGCTGCATTGATGTTGTCCGGGGAGGCGATTAAGAGTTCCGTAAAGGCAATTGTTGCAGACGGAGCATATCCGAGAGCGTGGGATGTAGTGCAAGAGGAATATGAAGCAAGGCATGAAAAGTTACCGGTATTTCCGTTTATGTATACAATGAATCCGGTTATGAAAGTGTGGGCCGGATATTCTTTGAAGGAAGCAGATGCCGTTAAACAGGTGTCAAATACGAATGTACCGGTTCTTCTGATTCGGGGAAAAGGAGACACCTATGTTACAGAAGATATGACAAAGGAATTGAATGAGGCGATTGCTTCTCCGCACGAATTGGCGATCATTGAGACCGGGACCCATGAGGATTGCAGATATGCAGAGCCGGAACAATACTATAAAAAGACGTTTGGATTTCTTGATCAATATGTGAAGTGATTAAACAGATGGAAGTCGTGCCGACAGAAGCCAGGCAGGCAGAAATCGAGCAGACATAAGCGGAGCAGACAGAAGCTGATTATATCGGAGACGTTCAAATCGAACAAAGGCAGACATTTTAAGAATGCGTATACATTTCACGAAAAATGAGATAGGATATATGTACATATGGAACAGAAAAAATATTTTAACTTGTCGGAAGAATTAGAACAGAGAATATTGGAGGATCGCAGGAATGGATATCAGAATCCTTATCGCACGAAAGAGGAGGATGCGATAAGGAGAAAGCAGAACTGGGATCGGAATAAATTGCTGCGGCCGGCATATGTCAGAGATTGCGAAAAGATCATAACTATAACCGATATGCGGATAAGACGCAGGTATTTTCCTTTTATAAAAATGATGATATCAGCAGGCGCTCGCTCCATGTTCAGCTGGTATCCCGCATTTCAAGAAATATCGGAGCATTGCTTGGCTTAAATGTTGATCTGATTGAAGCAATCGCACTGGGACACGATATCGGACATACACCATTTGGACACGCAGGAGAGAGATACCTGAGTGAATGCCTGAAAGAACATACCGGACGTTCTTTCAATCACAATGTACACAGTGTCCGGGTATTGGATGGTATATTGAAACGAAATGTCAGTCTGCAGACTTTGGATGGAATCCTTTGTCACAATGGAGAATTCGCAATGAAGGAATACCGTCCGGTTCCAATCGAGGACTTTGAACGGTTTGATGAAAAATACGAGGCATGCTACGTGGATGAAGAGGTGATCGGAAAGCTGGTTCCCTATACATTGGAGGCATGTGTGGTGAGAATCTGTGACATGATCGCCTATCTCGGAAAGGATAGACAGGATGCCATTCGGGCGAATCTGATACAGGATGACAGCATTTTTGATGAGCAGGCTTTTGGAAAGAGCAACCCGGAGATCATCAATAACATGGTGGTCAATATTGTGGAGAACAGTTACGGGAAAGACTGTATTGTGATGGATGATGAATATTATATGGCGATCAAAGCGGCCAAGAAAGAGAATTACGAAAAGATCTATTTCAACAAAGAGGTGGAACGGACTTACAAAGAAAGCATTCAGCCGATGTTTCATATCATGTATGAAAAGCTGTTAGAGGATTTGAAGGCAGGAGATCAGAATTCCATTATCTACCGACATCACATTGATTTTGTGAGGGAGAATACAAAGGCTTACGGGGAGGATGCCTATCTCGAAGAGACAGAGCCGAACCAGATTGTGGTGGATTTCATGGCAAGTATGACGGATGATTATTTTGTGGATCTGTTTGCGTATTTGTTTCCGAAGAGTCCATATCGGATTGCATATATTTCATATTTTGAATAAGAAGTGCTTTTTTTAAAAAAGAAAAGATGAAAAGGGTAAGCAGGGAAAATGAATAAGAAAGAGATTAACGAGATAAAGAAGCAATTTACACCGGAGAATTGTGCCATTACAAGAATTTGTGGGTGCTATGTGGATGGTGAAAAGAATAAAAAGACCGAACTGGCACAGACTTTTTTGACATTGACGGAGGAGGAAAATTTTAAATATTTTACTATTTTTAAATCAACGCTTTCCGGTACGCTGGGTAAAAATCTCCTCAATATGGAATTTCCCAATGCGCAGGAAATGGAGGGTGGCACGCAGGAGTTTTTGCTGCGCCTGAAAAATTCCAAATTAGAGGATGCGGCATTGGTGGAGGAATTCTATGATAAGGTAATTGCCAATTATCAATACGGAGAAAATTATTATATCATTCTGGTGTACGGCGTTTATGATGTTCCGGGACAGACTCTGGACGGAATTGAAAATGAGGATGCGTCGGAATACGTCTATGACTATGTTCTGTGCAGTATCTGTCCGGTGAAACTGACGGATGCCGGACTTTGTTACAACGAGAAGACAAACAATATTGAGAGCCGGATTAGGGACTGGGTGGTCACTGCTCCGGTACACGGATTTTTGTTTCCGGCGTTCAATGACCGGATGTCGGATGTGCATGGATTGCTCTATTATACAAAGAATTCCGAACTGATGCAGGAAGAATTTATCGATCAGACCCTTGGCTGTGGAGCGCCGTTGTCCTTTAAAGCGCAGAAGGAGACCTTTCAGGATATCATTGAGAATTCACTGGGAGAACAATGCGATTTCGACACGGTCAAGACCATTCATGAGAATCTGAATGAGTATGTGGAGGTACACAAGGATGCACCGGAGCCGGCACAATTAGACAAAACCGAGATCAAGAAATTATTGGCGGACAGCGGTGTGAAAGCGGAGGCGATGGAAACATTCGATACGGCCTTTGACAGTATTGTATGTGATGAAGAGAAACCGCAATTCGCGGCGGCTACGGTTGCCAATACCAGAAGTTTCGATATCAAGATGCCGGATGTGGTGATCAAGGTGAAGCCGGAGCGGACGGATCTGGTTGAGACAAAAGTGATTGACGGAAGACAGTATATCGTCATTGAGGTGAATGACAACATCGAGGTGAATGGAATCAATGTCCGCAATGTAAATATGGAGACCGGAGAAATCATGGATTAAGTGTCGGGGTCAAAACTACGCATTTTGGTTTTGCTTCGTCAAGTTGATCATACAATATGCATTTCCACATAGTGAGGCTGAATGTTCCAATGCTATATCTCATACGAAGATGACCCCGGCATCATGACATTGATGTGGAATAAAAAAGTGACAGAAAAGATTGTTGAAACGGAAAGAAGGAATTGAAATGTATAAGCAGGTATCAAAGTTGATCGTTTACAGAGATTTGGGAGAGGACAGCATTCTCAAAAGACTGGCAGATATTTTTGAAGATTTTGACTGGTATAAGGAGAATGTGCTGGGAAATTCCTCTGCGTTCAGTGCATCCAAGTTAGAGGAGATGAAGGACAAAAAACATATCAGCAAAGAGAGTCTGATCACCCGGATCTACGGAGAGATCAAACGGCTTTTGGATCTGGCAACGGCTTACGGATTTGATGATAACCTGTGGCATAACTATCTGACATTTCTTTTGATGACAAATGAGAATTCCTTTACTCTGACCAGTGAGAAAGTCGGTGCAAAGGACGGAAGTGTCAACCATTTTGCAAAGAATGATTTCAAGATATTCAAGGAGTTATTTGATTATAATTTCTATGAGATTGAGAAGGAACTGGATATAGATTGTTTCTCGACAATTTCCAACTATAAAGCGATCGGAAAAAAGGAGCGTATGTACAATTACAATGTATCCTCGAAGGTGCGCGCACTCTCGAAAAAACTGGAGCAGTGTGAGGACGAGGAGGGTTTCTTCCGGGAGGTGACACAGTTCTATGCGGATTACGGAGTTGGAGTATTTGGACTCAATAAAGCATTTCGAATTCGCAATGTGAACAATGATGTAGACATTTATCCTATCACCAATACCGATCACGTCGTGTTGGATGATCTGATCGGGTATGAAATTCAGAAGCAGAAACTGATCGGGAATACAGAGGCATTTGTTGCCGGAAAACCTGCGAATAACTGCCTGTTGTTTGGGGCAGCGGGAACCGGTAAGTCCACCTGTATCAAGGCAATCATCAATGAATATTATGACAGGGGACTTCGGATGATCGAGATCTACAAGCATCAGTTTAAGGATCTGTCTTCCGTGATCTCACGGATCAAGAACCGGAATTACAGGTTTATCATTTATATGGATGATCTGTCTTTTGAGGAATTTGAAATTGAATATAAATTTCTGAAGGCTGTGATCGAAGGCGGCGTGGAGACCAAACCGGATAACGTGCTCATTTATGCGACATCCAACCGAAGACATCTGATCAGAGAGACATGGAATGACCGAAATGATATGGAAATGGGCGGTGAAGAGATGCACCACTCCGATACAATGCACGAAAAATTGTC
>CAJOMI010000014.1 GCA_905235545.1 uncultured Lachnospiraceae bacterium
AAATGCCTGAGACCTTAGCGAGGTACGAGCTTAGTTCGAAGGTATGCTTTAGCTCGTGCCCGAAATGGAAAACATATAGCATATCCGGCAACGTCCGGCTTAAATTAATGACATTGGCTCTGAATCGTTACAAAATATCAATATGTGTATCCTCTTGGTGTCACCATGCGGTCGCCAATCTTTTTCGTTTGGGAGTTCCCGACAAACACTGTGGTAAACATATCCACCTGTTCATCTGCCAGCTCAACAAGGGATAAGATCCGATAGGATTCTTCCTCCCTGCCAATATTCCTGACATAACCGCAGACGGTATCCGCACTCTGATATTCCATAAGAATATCACATGCCCGTTTCAGATAATCTGCCCGTTTTCTGCTGGACGGATTGTAAATGGCAATTGCCAGATCCGACCCGGCGGCACATCGAAGACGCATCTCAATCTTTTCCCACGGGGTGAGCAGATCACTCAGACTGATCACCGCAAAATCATGACCCAGCGGTGCGCCTAAAACGGAAGCTCCGGATAACGCCGCTGTCACTCCTGCTACCACGATAATATCAACCTCCGGATATTGTGCACCGAGCTCCAGTATGATTCCCGCCATGCCGTAAACCCCGGCATCTCCGCTGCACACAATCGCGGTCGTCCTGCCGTTTTGGGCCGATCGGAGTGCCATGTGACAGCGCTCCGTCTCCTTTGTCATCCCGGTCACTATGTATTCCTTATCCGGATAATGTTCCCTGATCAGATCGACGTAGACGGTATATCCGACGATCACATCACAACCACAAAGCACATCCTGTGCCTCCATTGTCATATTTTTATAATTCCCCGGTCCCAATCCGACCACATAAAGCTGATTCATCCTCCGTTTTGTTCCTCCAACATTTTGTTTCCGCCAGTCAAGACTCGCTTGCGAGTCTTGCGCGCCGGATTCGGGTCAGCTTTAGCTGACAAATTCCTATCTATCCTGCCATCTGCTCTCCGGCAACAGCCAACATCAATTTGATACGGTTCTCCTGATTCACTCTGGTTGCCCCCGGATCATAATCGATCGGACAGATATTCGCATCCGGATAAGCAGCTTTTAACTCCCGGATCTTACCCCTTCCGACGATATGATTCGGAAGGCAGCCAAAAGGCTGAACGCAGACAATGTTTTGATATCCGTTCTCGATCAATTCCGCCATCTCCGCTGTCAGGAGCCATCCCTCTCCCATACATACGCCACGGCTGATGTGTTTCTCGCCCAGTTTTTTCAACTTGGAAAACGGCATCGGATGATAAAACTGTTTAAAATGTTTCAAAACCGATATCATACTCCGCTCCAGGCTCTCTACATAGGCGACTGCGATTCTGGCAAACCACAGTCCGCTCTTATCACCATACATATGATAGTTTTCTTTTCCGATATTCAGGCTGTAAAGTGCAAATCCGAGAATACCCGGAACCACAATCTCCGCTCCCTGATCGACCAGAAAATCATGAAGATGATTATTGCCAAAATCTGCATATTTGACATAGATTTCTCCTACAATACCCACCTTTGGCTTGTTTTCGTATTTGACATCAATCTCCGAATACTCCTTTGCGATCGCACGAAAGTTCTTGCGAATCGAATGCCCCATAATTCCTTTATTATGCCGGAGCTGTTCGATCAGAATCTTTCTCCATCTTTCCATCAGGCGTTTGGCATCCCCTTTGCGTACTTCATACGGGCGCACCTGATTGTAAAGCAGCATTAAAAAGTCACCGTAAAGCCATGTGATCAGACCTTTTAAGAACATCATCGGTGTCACGGAAAATCCGCTGTTATGTTCAATCCCGCCAAAGTTCAATGAAACCACCGGAACATATTCAAATCCTGCCTGTTTCAGACCCTTTCGCAAAAGATGTACATAATTGGAAGCACGGCAGCCCCCTCCGGTCTGGTACAACATCAGCGCCGTCTTATGGGGATCATAGTCTCCGGATTCCAATGCGTAGATCAGCTGTCCGATTACTATAATTGCCGGATAACAGGCATCATTATGAACATATTTGAGTCCTGTATCTATAATTTTCTGTCCGTCATAATTCAAAAAATCTACCTTATATCCCTCTTCCTGAAGTACCGATTCCATCAGAGAAAAATGAACCGGTAGCGCATTTGGTATCAGAATTGTATGTGTCTTTTTCATCTCCGCCGTAAATTCCGGATACTTCTCGCTTAATTCCATCTGCCATTGCCTCCTGTTTCTGTTCCTTTATACGATTGCAACCACATTTACACATATACACTGTCAAAAATCGCTTGCAATCCCCTTTTCTTTAGTCAATCTTCATGATCAGTTCCAATACTCTCCTGGCGCATCTTTCAAGATCTTCTCTTGTCAACGCTCCCATTTCCAATGCTTTCTTTGTGCGCTCCGGGAAACCACAGGCCATCTTCACATCATTTCCCGCTTTGATCTCTTTGTATTGCTCGCCTCTGGTCCACCAGTCGCTGGTCACCATACCCTTGAAGCCCCACTCGCCTCTTAAGATATCCTCAAGCAGATCCCGGTTCTCAGACGCACGATGTCCGTTCACGATATTATAAGAGGACATGATCGCCCACGGATCCGCTTCTTTCACGATGATCTCAAATCCCTTCAGATAAATCTCGCGGAGTGCTCTCTCGGATACTCTGGAATCACTGTGCTTACGGTTCGTCTCCTTATTGTTGCACGCAAAATGTTTGACCGCCGTTCCGATATGCTGGGATTGGATACCGTTTACGATGGCCGCGCCCATTTTACCTGTGACATAAGGGTCTTCGGAATAATACTCGAAATTTCTTCCGCAGAGCGGATTTCTGTGAATATTGACCGCAGGTGTCAGCCACACTGCCATATTATTTTCCTTCACTTCTTCTGCTCCCGCAACGCCGACCTTTCGGATCAGATCGGTATTCCATGTAGCTGCAAGTGCAGTCGCACACGGCCACGCAGTCGTACGCACACCGCATTCCGCACCGATTCTCACACCGGCAGGTCCGTCGGTTGCCATGATATTCGGCACCCCGTATTCCGGAAGATTGCCATACCCGAATACATTACCCACTCCGGTATTCGGCTGTCCTCCCAAAAGATGGATCAGATCATCCTCGTCAAGCTGTGCTATAAATTCATCCAGGGTGATCTTGCCGTCCACCACATCGATCAGCGGATGCGCGCCTTCCGCAAACGGTTTCATGAGCAGGTACTTACCACGCGGTCTGACCTCCGGTGCCAGCGCCTCCTCTGTTCCCGGCTCCATTTTCTCAAAAATACATGCATTTGGATCATTTGGCTCTGACTGCGGAAGTTCTTCGTAACTTCCGTCTGCGAGCAGTCGTTTCTTCAGGCTGGTCGGTGCCGCCTTGGAAGAAAGCTGTTCCACAACCTGATCCTCCAAAACCTTCCATTCAAAATCGGTTTTTACAACATCCCTCACACTGGTTCCGACATAGAAAGCATAATTGCCCTTTTCCAAAATATAAGCGGATTTGGCAACCTTGCCCAGATCATCAAAGGAAGCCAGTTCAGATTTCGGGATCTCCAAAGTAACCCTCTGGGTCTCACCCGGCTGAAGCAATCTCGTCTTCGCAAATGCTCTCAGTTCTTTGGCCGGTTTCATCAAAAGTCCCTGCGGTGCGGATGCATAGACCTGAACCACTTCTTTTCCGGCATAGGCTCCGACATTCGTCACCTGTACCGATACTTTGATCACATCTTGTTCTTCCCATGCGGTCTGATTTTCCAGAACAAACTCTGTATAGGAAAGTCCGAAACCGAACGGATAGCAGACCTTTTCTCCCGCTCCCGGAATCGTTTCAAAATAGCGGTATCCCACATACACATCTTCGGTATAATCCACATAATGTACCGACTCGTGAAAATTCTCCGTTGAAGGATAGTCCTCCACATGCGCCGCATAGGTGTCCGTCAGTTTGCCGGAAGGATTCACGATACCGGTCAGCACCTCTGCCGCGGCCAGTCCTCCTTCCATACCGCCCTGCCATGCGATCAGTGCAGAAGAGAGTTTGTCATCTTCTTTCAACCAGGATGTGTCGATGATCCCGCCGATATTCAGCACAACCACAATCCTGTCATATTCCGCTTCCACCCGTGCGATCATCGCTTTTTCTTCTTTCGTCAGATAGAAATCACCATCCGGGAAGATCACACCGGAAATCTTCGGCATACTGGTCTCCGACTCCCACGGATTGTATTCCCCTTCGTACTCGATGCTGGAACGATCCCATCCTTCACCGGAAAACCGGCTGAGAACAATGATCGCCGTATCCGAATATACTCTTGCCGTCTTCACCTGTTCTTCACTGAGCTCCGGCTCCACGGTCATACCCGGCGCAGCACCCTTCGCATACTGTTCCTCAACATTTTTTCTGTAATAGTCAGAAATCGGCTCATATATCGATACGGCATCCCCAAGTGCTTTGAAGCCTTCGTACAGGTTGCGCACATACAAGGTCGATACATCACCGCTTCCGCCACCGCCTTTTACATAATCAAAACTTCCTTTTCCAAACAGGGCAATCCTGCTTCCTGCCCGCAAAGGCAGAATATTCTTTTCATTCTTCAGGAGTACCATAGACTCCGTCGCCGCCTCTTTGGAAAGCGCAATGTGTTCTTTGCTCGCAGTTACATATCTTCCCTCTTTCAGTGGAAGATTCGGTTGAAATCTCACCCTTGTCCATTTTTCCATATGACACCTCTTTCCGGCTGATCCGCCTCGTTCTTTATAGTTGCGTTGAATATATGATCATAGTGCAATACCGACCTGCCTTCGGCAGTGCCTGTTTTGCAAGCGTATATCCCATTATACACTATGTGTGTGGAAAACAACAACTCCATTCTTTATCATGTTACTCTCTTTTTTTCAGTTTTGAGCGGACGGCAATCGCAATCGTCACTCCGTCATATACTCTCTTCGCACAGACCAATTCCCCGTCCGAAGCCGCAACGGCGCTTCGCTCACAGACATTGGATACACCGGTGATCTGTTCCACAAATTCGGATGCACTGTAATCCCCTGACAATTTCTTTAATTCCTCTGCCGTGTAAGTAAGAAAAGGAATATTCTCCTGTTTACAAAAATCCACGATCCCTGCTTCGTCTTTTTTCAGATCTATGCTTGCCACGGCACAAACCGCCTCGATCCGAATATTTTCCTCCGTCAGGCAACGGGTTACCGCCTCCTTAATCCGGTCGGCAGATATACCGCGCCTGCATCCGATTCCCACCACAAAAAGAGAGGGAACCAGAAAGAGGGTGGAAGGAAAAAAAGCCTCTGCATTCCGTCGATAAGAGAGCACAATTCCCCTTTGGTTTCCCGGTTCTTCCTCTGCAGAGAATATGCCATCATCCGCTCTCTCGCCTTCCGGTGCGATTTCTTCCTTATATAGGTACACTTCCTGCGGAAAGACTTCCATATAATTTTCCTTTCGAAGAAAAGAACACTTCTCATCCACATAAAAAGCAATCGTTTTTCCACAAAGAACTGCCACAGAAAACGCTTTCGCCATATCCCAGTCTGTCACGATCAGATCATGCCTTCTCGCGTAATCATCCACCGCAAAAAGTTCCTCCACATCCGTCGCCGTAGTGACTACAGGAACCGCTCCAATCCAATCAGCGATCCTGTTCGTCAGTTCATTCGCCCCGCCCATGTGACCGGACAAAAGAGAGATACTGAACCTGCCCCCTTCGTCAACCACCACAACGGCAGGGTCCTGTGCTTTGTGCCGGATGCACGGCGCTATGCTCCGCACCGCAATGCCGGCAGCTGCGATAAAGACAATCGCATCCACCTTCTCAAACCACTCCATCACACATTCTGCAATGCTCTGTTTCATGGAAATATCCGGAAGGCTGCTGCATTTTACCTTACAGACAATATCGGAGGCATCATCTTCCGCTATCCAATTCTCCCGTATCTTTTTCATAAGCCGGTATCCGTTCCGACTGCATGTCAACATCAATACTCTCATTCGTTACTGCCTTTCTCCCGACGGTTTCGGTCCCCTTGCGAAATTCTGTGGTGAATGCCGCATCATAAAGTTTCGACTTCGCATAGGTGTCTCCCAAAACATCACCTACAATGATCAGTGCCGTTTTTTGAATCTTCTCCTTCTTCATATCTTCCGGTAAATTTTCAATCGTGGTGTGAAGAATTTTTTCCTCCGGCCAGGTCGCTTTGTATACGACCGCCACCGGTGTTTCCGGTGCATAACCGCCTTCCAGCAATTCCTTTTTCACCTTATCTGCCAACCCCGATGAAAGAAACAGGATCATGGTGGCCTGATGCTTTGCAAGTTCCGACAATTGTTCTTTTTCCGGCACCGGAGTTCTTCCCTCTGCCCTTGTGATGATCACGCTCTGGGAAACCTCCGGCAGAGTGTATTCCGCTCTGAGTGAAGCAGCCGCGCCAAACAGGGAACTCACTCCCGGACAGACCTCATAGTCGATCTTCCTCCGTTCCAGTTCGTCCATCTGCTCCCGGATCGCCCCGTAGATTGCCGGATCCCCCGTATGCAATCGGACGGTCATCTTTCCGTCCCGCTCTGCGGATTCCATCACCGCGATCACTTCTTCCAGATTCATATATGCACTGTTATAAATTTCGCAATCGGTTCCGGCCGATCGCAGCAGTGCCGGATTCACCAGAGATCCCGCATAAATGATCACATCGGCCTGTTCCAATAACCTCTGTCCTCTCACTGTGATCAGATCCTCTGCTCCCGGACCTGCCCCTACAAAATATACCATTTTCATTCTCCTTCATTCGCACAGTCTAAGCCTTGAAATGTTTTCATCTGAGCACAGTAAACTTCCCTGTCATACTTCGCCGGCGGAGCCATGAGATGTGTTCCCGTCATGATGCACCGGTGGACCCATGATACGCTTTCAGCAGACTCCTCACCCCGGAAGTCTCTCCCAGATACCCGTACTTCTCCGAGAACAATACCGCCCCGGCCTGCATTTTCCCACCGATCCGGCGAGTCATGGATTCCTCTATCTTACCGCATATACGCTCCATAACCGGCTGCCGAAGCTGCCATTCCTCCAGATAGCTTAACATTTCATCGGTATTGATACAGTTCATCAGAATCTGCGCCATCTCCCTTGTGCCACCGCTCAAAATCGTATGTACCGCAAAGATCTCACACCTGCCGTCTGCCACCTTCGAGTGCGTGTTCATGATTCCCGCTGCCAACTTCACCAGTTTCCCGATATTGCCCACCAAAAGGAACTGCTCCATGCCGTATGCAATCGCAAGATCGATGGTCTCACCGATGTAATTACTGCATTTTATGCTCTGTTCAAGATCGAGTTTCAGATAATCCGATGCATAGGCCTGTCCGTAATTGCCCGGTGTAACCAATATCTGTTTGCGTCCCTGTCCTGCCATCTGTCTGATCTGCATCTCTATCGTATCCACAATAGCTCTTTCACTCATCGGTTCCAGAATTCCGCTGGTCCCGAGAACCGATATCCCGCCCTCGATTCCCAGTCTCGGATTAAAGGTCTGCTTTGCCAGTTCCACCCCCGCCGGAATCGATACCGTGATCCGAAGTGTCTCCTCATATCCCACTGATTCGCAGACATTACCCACCGCCTGAAAGATCATACTCCGCGGAACCGGGTTGATAGCTGCCTGCCCGATCGCCTGCTCCAGACCCTCTTTTGTGACACGGCCAATCCCTTCTCCGCCGTCAAGATATAAGTTTGGATAGTCTTCGCTGTGAAAGGATGGAGCGTTTTCCGTCTGCCCTGTCTTTTTTCGCAGTACATCATCGACCCGCTCGATACGTGCAAAAACCTCCGCGCCGTTCGTCACATCCGGATCGTCACCACTATCCTTTATGACACTGTATTCGCAGGCTGTTTCGGTATGTAAGACCTGTCTGACCGGCACATTCACCGTCACACCCTTTGGCGTATGAATAGTAACGGACTCCATGCTTCCCCCATCCCCCAACAGCAGATGGGAAGCTGCCGCCCTTGCCGCTGCCGCCGCACAGGTTCCGGTCGTGATCCCAAAACGAAGCTTTTTTTGATTTTTCACAATGTACTGTTCCATTTCTATCCTCCGGAAATGCTCTGATCCACAGACCATTACGCCTCTTCTTTTACGATAATCGTTGTAAAATATCCTGACTGTTCATCCACCTGACAAATATCGGAATATACGACCTGACTCTCCATTCCGCAATCGGACACCGCATATGCCGATATCTGCCCTCGCTGTTCCATACCTGCCAGTTTCTCTTTGATAGTACCTATCCTGCCACCGGATTTCATCAGAATCGTTGTCCCTTTATACCGCCCGATTTCATCGTCATAACATCCGGGCAAAATATGGATCTCCTCTTTGCCGGATCCTAACGGAATCCCCAGTGTAGCTGCCACTGCACAAAAGGACGGCACACCACTGATCAGCTCTGCATGAAACCCTGCATCTGCCAATCGTTTATGAATCTCCATATAACTCGCATAGATGGTCGGATCTCCCAAATTCAAAAATGCAATGTTTTTGCCCTGTTCCAATTCCCTTTTTAAATCCGCGCAGCCCTTCGCATACGCCTTCTCCAATCGTTCCGCGTCCGTGGTCATCGGAATGGTTACCGCCACGATCTGCTTTTGGGCGATCTCAGGAACCGCCTGAACTGCGATCTGATAGGCCGTACAGGAATCCTTATCCCCTGCCGGAATTCCTATTACATCACACGACTGCATAGATCGTACTGCCTTTAGGGTTAGCAATTCCGGATCGCCCGGACCCACACCGACTCCATATATTGTTCCTGCCATATTGATACCTCTTTTTCGTATATCATGATGTTGGGGTCGAAAGGTATTTTGCCCCCAACGAATATTATACTCAATCCAAACTGCCTGTGCAATGATAAAATAGAGCTGCCTGTCCACCATAAAATTCTGTTCAAAAGAAAAACCTCCGGTCTCGTCCGATATAATGCCTGTCATTGTCATTATATCCGGACGAGACCGGAGGTGTATAGCGAAATAAATTATGGATTTCGCCTATGGTATTTCTTCATTTTCCAATTCCATACTGTCTCAGCACATACACTACTTCACAGTAACGTTAACCTTCTTATAAGCTCCATCCAATCCATATACGTAGACTGTACATGTTCCTTTTCCAACCGCAGTAATCTTTCCTTTGTTGTTAACTTTTGCTACGCTAACGTCGCTTGATACATAACGAATCTTTGCTGCATGGCCACCCGGTAACGTCTTTTTCTTCTTGTCAACAAGAACCAGCTTAGCCTTGATCTTGGCAGTTCTACCTTCCGAAAGAGTGAATTTACTCTTTGAAAGCTTAATACTCTTTGTATTCGTCTGCCTTTTATTATTGATACCTGCCACATGAAGATAATCACTTATCTGAATCGTTCTCTTGTTACCATCCACTATCTTATATGCTTTGACATATACCTTTGAAGCTTTCTTAAGATTAAGCTTTTTGCCATCCAGTTGCTTGTAGATATATTCAAATGTCTTATTACCCTTTATCGTTTTAATCCGTTTAAAATCTTTCCCGCAATATGAGGCATAGATGTCGTATCCGTCAGCACCCGAAACCTTATCCCATGTTAAACGGATTCCCTTACCCTTAGGTAATGCCTTCGCCATCGGAACTTTCTTATATGCGATAACAGCCGTTTTCACTTCGATGGTATAATCAGCAGTTACATCCTCATTTCCTCTCTTAACGGTTACAGACGGTGTAATCGTATGTGTCTTACTGTCTGCCGTCAGTACAACATCTGCTATGTCACCATTTGCGAGACCGGTAACAACATACTTTGAATCATCCGTCTTGATCTGTTGACCAAAACTTATGGTCTGATTTTGAGCTGCGACAATAAGTTTTTTCTCCTCCGGTTTTTTCTCCTCCGTTTTTTCCTGCACTATTCTCCATGTCTTTACAGCAGTACCGGTATAATTTCCTGTTCCGGCAATTGTCAACGTATAGGTATCAGCGTTTTTCCCAGTATTACCGGATTCAACTGTATAATCCGTACCGAATACCAATTCCTTATTATCTAATGTCACTTGTTCAATCACCGGTGACTGGTCATATCCGTTAAAGATAAATTCATCTTTAGACAATTTGATATCGGCTTTCGAAATATCCTTTGCCTTAATCTCAAAATTTGGCACATCCCTTTCTGCCAAAGTAATATTGTAGTTTGCATTTTGTGAATCAAGAGTTCCTATCGTATAAGCATATTCTCCGAGAGCCTCGCCTTCCACTCTTGCCAAAGCGCCCTTCAGTTTCTCTCCACTAACAAGACCGTTCGCTGTATAGGTAAATTCCGGATCAGCCTCACCATAAGCCTTGCCCTGATTTGCAGTCGGTGTAACAATAAGATCTTTCTTCCTGATTTCCCATGTCAGACCCGATTCGGAACCATAGTAATCTGTAAGGCCCTCAAAATCAAATGTATAATCACCTGCATTTCCGGCACTTATATTATCACTTCCAGAATAATCTGTTCCCAACACAAGATTAGAATCTGTATCTGCATCATAGATCACCGGACTCAAAATCTGTCCGGAATAATCAAAACTGTCACTTACTATCTTAAGTGTAGTAATCGGAACCCTGATTGATTCTTTCTTTCCTGTTCTTATAAATGAAAGATTATATGTTGTCCCCGGTGTAAGTGTGTCGAATTCAGCTTTACCTTCAGCAACATCAACGCTTTGTAAAAGATTTTCGTCCTGATCATAAAGTTTGTATGTTCCTGTGTAGGCTTTCATTCCTTCGATCTGTATCCGGGTCATCGTCTTTTTCACTTTTGTTTCTGAGTATTCCGAATAATCATCCGTTTTGGGATTGAGCGGATTGATTCCCGTAGCACCTTTCACATTTGTAATCTTGTTATCCGGAACTTCTGTTTCTTCATCATGTGTTTCCTCAGTAATTATCTGGATGATATAAGTCGTTTCCGAATCCAGGTTGTGGAATACAATGCCGGTCTCGTTATCAGGACCTTGTATCCATCCATGCTCGTCCGGTGTCAACACATTTCCTTCTCCATCCGTCAATGTGATTTTTTCCAGCTCTGTATCAAAAATAGAATTGCCTGCCTCATCCATAATTCTATAGTACTTATCCGGCTCTGCATCCGATATCGTTATCGAATCTATATTCTCTTCAAGTGTCGCAGAAAGCGATGCTCCGGTTTCTGCGACCGTTCCGATACTTACCGTATAAGAAACAGTACCTCCGGCCGGAAGACCTGTCCACGATGCTGTCATGCCGGAATCTGTACATTGCATATTGCCTGCAATAGTAGTATCAATCGAAGAAGCAACATTATAGATAATCTTGTCATTCACAACATTGTTTGCAAAATGCTGACGATAATTAAAACGCCCTAACCATGTTGTTGTAACCGGAGCCCCGGTTAATTTTATTACAAATGCCGCATTTGTCAAAGGTATCTCCTCACCAAGACCTACATGTCGACGACCGGAAACGTAATCATCAACAATCTGAATCTGTGTGATCGTCTTTCCTTTTCGAACGGCTGTAAGAGGAGCGCCATCATTGTCCCCCAACATAATATCCGTGCCCAGACTGAATGCCGTCTGCCCTTCTCCTATATCGGCAGTGATCTCCATATTCTTCACGTTATTTTCGAAGAAACTTCCATAGATCTGATCCAGATTTGTCGTCCCACCATTGGAAGCAACAACGGCTGGTGTTTCTTCAGAACTGGTCTTTAATTCCCAGCCGTTTGAACCATAAGCAGTATCTATCCATTCCGAATTATACTGACCGATCATATCAAGTAATGTTCCATTATTGCGCCAGCAATAGCCGATCGTTCCATTCGTAATAAACATTTTACTGTTATACACATAAATCATTACCGGTGTGGAAAAGATCGCATCATTCACCTTGGCCTTATACCATTTTCCGGATGTAAAAGAAGCTTTACTCATAACTAGCTTTCCATCATTCTCAGTTGCCTGTCCTATCGAAGTGTACTCACCATCCTTTGAATCTGCCTCAAACCATTCCACCTCAGTAACTGTACCTGTTTCTGATCCCACTATGATGTTAGCGGCATTTTTGTCCATATACGGATAACCGTTATTCTCTAATGTAAGCGTTGATTCCGCTTTCACACTTCCGCCTGCCGGAAGTCCTATCAAAACCGCCAACGCTAAAATACACGCAACCATAGTTTTCAATAACTTTCTGCCCATTTCATTCTCGTAATTCATGTAGCCCTCCTGATATTATAATATTATGATGTTGGGGTCAAAAGGTATTTTATCCCCAACTGATGCCTGCTCTTACGACCCACAGACCTTTCTATCATATCACAAATATCCAAATTTTCAACTGTTTTTTGTGCAATTTTATTATTTATATTAAAAAAAAGAGTCGCAAGCAACTCTTCTGCACCAGATATAGTAAAAAGCGAAAGCAGCAGATTGTCTATCCGCTGCTTTGAATTCTAATGATTCTGTTTTTGTAAAGCCGATCTTACACTTCCCTTCGGATCCTTGACCAACAGGACAACCAGCCAGATCACAAGTCCAAGTGCAACAACGGAAAGGCCTAAAAATGTGTCATTCAACATATCTGCGAGTTCCGGAGAAAAATACGCCGCACCAAGTTCGGCATATTCGAAAATTGCATCCACCAGCCACATCAAAGAGGCTCCCCAATACAAAAAGCATAATGTACCAAGCTTCATGGTATCATCACTGCGGTTATACCACTTGACCGTGGCGATCACGGCAGCAAATACAGTAATCAATAATGTCATGACATACCCTCCTTATCAAATCCCTGCCCCGTTTGTCCTATTCTTCCTCTTTTGAAACGGTTGCCGGCTCTCTCTTAACAATGGAATCCGCCACAACACACATGATACCCCATGTGACTGTTACCAGCGCTGCCATTCCAACGCCTACCGTTGCCATCTCATGGAACATCTCTGCCCGGTCTGCCACATCTGACATCGCGGTTAGAAACGGGAACCACGGAACTACCTCTCCGTGCCAGATATGTTCAAATGCAAGGAGTGCAGAACCTCCAAAAAGAAGATTGGATAACCAATGTAACTTCCGGCTAAACGGAATCTTCTTTACTACGATATCCTCTGCCTGCTTCTCATTCTGCTCTGCAGACTCTACACGTTTCTCTGTTGCCTTCACAGCGATCGCTTCTGCTGCTGATACTAAAAAACATGCCATAAATCACACCTCCATCCCCTAGCGACACTTTTTCGTGTCCATAGAATTTCTAAATCATATCTATTTTATCATTGTGCCATATACACCGTCAAGCCTTGATTTACTTGGGTTTCGGTGCAGTAAAATCACCCGTTCCATGTAACTTTACCGAAACACAACCTGTTCCTTCCCTATGTCATAGAAATGCTCCTCATCGACCGTGATTTGTACCCGTTTCTCACGGAAACCAACCTCCATTGCCCTTATCACCTTATTTCCGGTTAAGAAGTCCGTCTCATAAACAGGCTCAAGCACTATAGGTTCCTGCTCTCCCCTTATCGCGATCTTATTTTTAATGGTTTTAAATCCGGTGATATTTCCATTCTCGTCGAAGCAGAGTGAATTTCCTTCTGCGTGCAGTCTGTAACTCGCCGGATCAAAGGGATACAATACTCCATACTCCGTCTTTATTTTCTCCCCGAATGCAGGCTCGATGGATTTTATCTGTCCGTTCTTAGTAAGTTCCAATCCGAATCTTGTCCTGACCGGTCCATACTTCGTGTCGACAGAAAGCTCACTTTGCGGCCAGATGGTGAGTGCCTTGATTCCTCCACCCTGATAAAAAGAAATACACAACGGCTTCAAAGTTCTGACCTTACCCAACAGTTCCACCGACTGTTCCCTCAACAATTCATATTCTTCCGCTTCTGTCCAATATCCGCTGAGCTGCCCGTATAACGGAAAGATCCGCTTTATCGTTCCATCCGGATAGAATGTGATCAACTCGGCATCTATCGTTCCCGCAACTGTCTCAATCGGCTGCGGTTCTTCCAAATAAACGGATTCGAGACTTCCATCATCATAATATGTAACAGATTCCCTATATTTCTTTCTCACATCAGAATATGTTGCATTCGGAATCAAATCGCCATATGGCGTCTTCAGCACGCTGTATTTCTTCTCATTCATTACTTTACCCTTTACTGTATCTTTCTATCTTTCGATCCCCATAATCTCATATATCCGATCCATATTCAAGCTTTCTCTTAAAAGATCTGCCAATTTGTCATATTGCGTTTCTTTATACGCCCGGAAATCCGAAAGATCGGATTGAACATATTGGATTCCCTTCCGGTCACAAAGCATCTTTACAAATGCCTGTCGGAATTCCTCTTCATCAAAGATGCCGTGAATATAGGTTCCCAACACATTTTTTTCGTAGCAACCGTCATATTTCGTGGTTTCGTTTTCGCAAACTTCCAACAGGGGATTGCACCTGCTCTCCGTTCTGCCCATGTGAATCTCATAACCACTGATCTTTTTGCCGGACAAAGCTTCCAGATCACCTGTAAAGCGCAGCGTGTGTCCCTCCACTCTGGTCCTTGTCTTTTTCTGTTCAAACCCGGTATCCATGGGAAGCAGACCCATCCCCCGGATCGTTCGTTTTCCCCGGCCTTCGCAGGCAGAAGCGGATTCCGCCTCACAGGAATCTGTAATCGTATTTCCAAGCATCTGATATCCACCGCAAATTCCAATCAGAAGCGTAACCATGTTCCCGACCAGTCGAAGGATCGCCGCCTCCAAGCCGCTTTCCCGAAGCCAGATCATATCCTGAATCGTATTCTTAGTCCCCGGCAAAATGATCACATCAGGCTTCCCCAGCTCCGAGGTTTTTTCCACATACCGCACCGACACCACCGGTTCCAAAGAAAGCGCCTGAAAATCCGTAAAGTTAGATACCTTTGGAAGCCGGATCACCGCAACGTCAATCCCCTGACCGCGGTTCTTCCGCAAGAGACGTTCCGCCAGAGAATCTTCTTCTTCGATATCCACGTCCGCATAGGGAACCACTCCAAGCACCTCTTTGCCACAGCGCTCTGTCAGCATGGAAAGTCCCGGTTTCAGGATCTCCACATCGCCTCTGAACTTGTTGATGATAAGACCTGCGATCCGATCCTGTTCTTCCGGTTCCAGCAACATGACCGTTCCCACCAGTTGGGCAAATACCCCGCCCCGGTCAATATCACCGACTAACAGCACCGGAGCATCTGCCATTTTTGCCATTCCCATATTGACGATGTCGTCCTGTTTGAGATTGATCTCCGCCGGACTTCCGGCTCCCTCAATAACGATGATATCATATTCACCGGCAAGCTTGTCATAGGCTGCCCGGATCACCGGAATATAATCCCGTTTCTTCTTAAAATAATCCACCGCCCGCATATTGCCAACCACTTCACCACACACAATGACCTGGGAACCCATGTCCGTTGTGGGCTTTAGCAGGATCGGATTCATGGCGACCTCCGGCTCTACGCCTGCAGCTTCCGCCTGCACTACCTGAGCCCGTCCCATCTCCAGATTCTCCTTTGTGATATACGAATTCAGTGCCATGTTCTGAGACTTAAAAGGAGCCACCCGGTAGCCGTCCTGTTTGAAGACTCTGCAAAGTCCCGCTGCGATCAGACTTTTCCCCGCATTCGACATGGTTCCCTGTATCATAATTGCTTTTGCCATCGGATCTCCTTTCATAAAGCAAATTACAAGGTAAGTGCGAAACTCTTGTTTATATTTTCAGGATTGTACATATTATACAGTTCCATCACAGGCACGCTTTCGCTGCTTGTCGCACGCAACGGTACTAAATTCGCAGTAAACTGCTCATTAAGTACCGGCGGGAATCTGTACAATATGTACAATCCAATATACAATATTAAGGAGTTTCGCAATTACCTAAGCTAACTTCAAGTTAATTGCTTTACTCATTATATCACGTCATTCCTTATACTTGACTATGTTGCACTCCTTAATTTAATACTTCCTTGATTTTCACAGAAGAGATAGTATCCAACTAATCGTGTTTTTTATTTTTTTCATGTGCAATTAAAGAAATGAATTCAACTATTATCGCCATCAACATAACACATAACCACAGGGTATTTCCATTGTAAATATAAATTGTAATTGTTTCGATTATTAATAAAACGATATTTATAAAATACATTGTTTTAATTAATTGCATCTCAGTCACCCCCTCTAATATAAAGGTAGTGTCAAATTTACTACCTGTTTTTCTTTTTTTAACCTTATATTTTCATGGAAAATCAATACTTTTAAACTTTTTGTATCACACATCCGAACTTATTCTTTGAAAACCCAATGTCCCATTTTCGAAAATTTAAGTCTCCATTTTGCATTGACTTGAAAAATATTATAACAAAAACTCCCCAATGAGACAATAAGTAACAACAACTTACGTTCTCAAAGGAGAGCAATATTTCTTTATAGTTCAAAAAAGAACCAATCTCCTTCAAAGAGATCAGTTCTTCTTGATTGTTTTCTCATATCTATCGACTATCCCTCATACCGACCAACGATGCAGCTCTTCTTACAGAAGCAGATCCCGTAAGACTTCGAGCCGATATAGCCGTCTGCTAAGATTCCT
>CAJOMI010000015.1 GCA_905235545.1 uncultured Lachnospiraceae bacterium
GTTTTACCAGTAAGTCATGACGGCATCGTCCCCGTTACAGGATAGGATAAGTGAGAAATTAAGGTGGTACCGCGATGCTTCGCCCTTTATCGTTGAAAAGCGATAAAGGGCTTTTTTGATTTGTAACTATTCAGAGCCCATGTTATTAAGTTAAGTCGGACGTTGCGGAGCATGATATATGTTTTCCATTTCGGGCACGCTTTCGCTGCGCTGCAAACGTATCGGTGCTAAATTCGCCGTCCCCAGACGGCTCATTAAGAACCGACGTTTGCAAATAGCCTTGCATGGTAAAACATATATCATGTCCGGCAACTGGGTATTGGTGATTCTTTAACTTAATGACATTGAATAGTTACCTTAATTTTATGTAAAAAGGAGAATCAGATTATGGCAAAAGAGTTGGAAAAGAACTACAATCCGTCTGAGATTGAGGACCGGATCTATCAAAACTGGCTGGACAAGAAATATTGAGGTTGACCGCAGCAAGAAACCGTTCACGATCGTGATGCCGCCTCCAAATATCACGGGACAGCTTCACATGGGACATGCATTGGATAACACCATGCAGGATATTCTGATCCGTTATAAGAGAATGCAGGGCTACAATGCACTCTGGCAGCCGGGAACCGACCATGCGGCTATCGCCACAGAAGTCAAGATCATCGAATCATTGAAAGCACAGGGAATCGATAAGGACGATCTTGGAAGAGACGGTTTTCTGGAAAAGGCGTGGGAGTGGAAGGATGAGTACGGCGGACGTATCATCAACCAGCTGAAGAAACTGGGTTCTTCTGCCGACTGGGACAGAGAGCGCTTTACCATGGATGAGGGCAATAATGACGCAGTCAATGAAGTCTTCTGCAAACTGTATGAAAAGGGCTGGATCTACAAGGGATCCCGTATCGTAAACTGGTGTCCGGTCTGTCAGACTACCATCTCCGATGCAGAGGTAGAGTATGAAGAACAGGACGGCTTCTTCTGGCACATCAATTATCCGATCGTAGGAGAAGAGGGAAGATTCGTGGAGATCGCGACGACCCGTCCGGAGACGCTGTTGGGCGATACTGCCGTTGCGGTTAACCCGGAGGATGAGAGATATCAGGATATTATCGGTAAGATGTTGAAATTGCCTTTGACGGACAGAGAGATTCCGGTGATCGCGGATGCCTATGTCGATAAAGAATTCGGAACCGGTTGCGTAAAGATCACGCCGGCACATGATCCGAATGACTTTGAGGTTGGAAAGCGTCACAACCTGGAGGAGATCAACATTTTAAATGATGACGCTACGATCAATGCGATCGGCGGCAAGTATGCGGGAATGGATCGCTATGAGGCGAGAAAAGCGATGGTCGCTGATCTGGAGGAACAGGGACTTCTGGTTAAGGTCGTTCCGCACAGCCATAATGTCGGAACTCATGACCGCTGCAAGACTACGGTTGAACCGCTTGTAAAACCGCAGTGGTTCGTCAAGATGGAAGAGATGGCGAAACCGGCACTGGAGGCAGTGAAGAAGGGTGACCTCAAACTGATTCCGGAACGTATGAACAAAACTTACTACAACTGGCTGGAGAATATCCGTGACTGGTGTATATCCCGTCAGCTCTGGTGGGGTCACCGGATTCCGGCGTACTATTGTCAGGACTGCGGTGAGATTACCGTATCAAAAGAGACAGTCTGCACCTGCCCGAAATGTCATTCTGCCAATGTAAAACAGGATCCGGATACATTGGATACATGGTTTTCTTCCGCATTGTGGCCGTTCTCTACTCTGGGCTGGCCGGAGAAGACCGAGGAGCTGGATTATTTCTTCCCGACCGATGTGCTGGTAACGGGATATGATATTATATTCTTCTGGGTAATCCGTATGGTATTCTCCTCAATCGAACAGACCGGAGAACTGCCGTTCCACACCGTATTGTTCCACGGTCTGGTCAGGGATGATCAGGGCCGGAAGATGTCCAAGTCTTTAGGAAACGGAATCGATCCGCTGGAGGTCATCGACAAGTACGGTGCGGATGCACTTCGATTTACCCTGATCACCGGTAATGCACCGGGTAACGATATGCGTTTTTACTGGGAGAGAGTAGAGGCGAGCCGTAATTTTGCAAACAAAGTCTGGAATGCGTCCAGATTTATCATGATGAATATGGAGAAGGCGAAGATCGCTGAAGTATCGCTTGACGATCTGACGCTGGCAGACCGCTGGATCTTATCCAAGGTAAATACACTCGCGAAAGATATGACAGAGAATCTCGACAAATTCGAACTCGGTATCGCTGCATCAAAAGTATATGATTTTATATGGGAAGAGTTCTGTGACTGGTATATCGAGATGGTGAAGCCAAGACTTTACAATGACGAGGATGAGACGAAAGCGGCAGCGCTTTGGACACTCAAAACCGTTTTGATCAATGCACTCAAACTGCTGCATCCGTATATGCCGTTTATCACAGAAGAGATTTATGTGAATCTGAGAGAGGTGCTGATTGAAGGCGGAGAGCCTGAGGATAGTCTGGAAGAGTCCGTGATGATCTCCGAGTGGCCGGTATGGAAAGAAGAGTGGAACTATGCCGAGGATGAGGCTGCTGTGGATGCGATCAAGGAGGCAGTCCGCAATATCCGAAATCTTCGCGCGGAGATGAATGTTGCACCTAGCAAGAAAGCGACGGTGTATGTGGTATCGGATAAGGAAGAGGTTCGCAAAGTGTTTGAGGATGCAAAGGTATTCTTTGCAACACTCGGATATGCAAGTGAGGTATTTGTACAGAGCGATAAGACGGGAATCGGTGAGGATGCGGTTTCCACAGTGATCAAGGATGCCACGGTATATATCCCGTTTGCCGAGTTGGTTGACATCGCAAAAGAGATTGAACGTCTTTCAAAAGAACAGAAGCGTTTAGAGGGCGAGATCAAGCGTTGCAACGGAATGCTGAACAATCCGAACTTTGTCGGAAAGGCACCGGCAGCCAAGATTGAGGAAGAAAAAGGTAAACTTGAGAAATACACCAATATGCTGGCGCAGGTAGAAGAACGCTTGCAGCAGTTGAAGAAATAAAATTTCAAATTTAATATGAAAAATGTCCCGATCCGGAATGATCCGAATTGGGACATTTTTTTGTAAAAATTGAATTAGCAGGTAACAGGTTCCGGATACTCCTCACCGAAAGTGTCTACGGTGATGGAACGGATCTTCTGCTCTTCCAATGGTTTGTCATAGTAGTCCGTGTCTACACAGGCAATCTTATCAACGATATCCAGACCCTCGGTCACTTTTCCGAATGCTGCATACTGCCCGTCCAGATGAGGAGAAGTCTTGTGCATAATGAAGAACTGGGAGCCTGCGGAATCCGGCATCATGGATCTGGCCATGGAGAGGACGCCCGGTGTATGCTTCAGGTTATTTTCGAATCCGTTCATTGCGAATTCACCTTTGATGCTATAGCCCGGACCACCCATACCGGTTCCTTCCGGACATCCGCCCTGGATCATAAATCCTTTGATCACACGGTGGAAGATCAGGCCGTCATAATAGCCTTTTTTAACCAAAGAGATAAAATTGTTTACTGTGTTGGGAGCAATGTCAGGATAGAGCTCCGCTTTGATCACATCACCGTTTTCCATGGTGATGGTAATAATTGGATTTGCCATAGTTTTGATATCCTTTCTGCTGAAATTTTACGAGTATTTTAACATTAAGTGCAGGGGTTGGCAAGTAATGTGCCTAAATTTTTTGGGGAAAATAACCAAAGAAAACAGGGACTGTTTAGCAATAAAGGCAGAATGTGGAAATATGAAGAAATTTATAAAGAAAATTAGTCTTTTTGCATAATAATTTACTTGCGTAACACATCAGAATCATCTATAATATGTATATATCATGAATTGGAGAGTATTATATGAGAGTATCGCGAATATAGCTATTGTTTGCGATATAGGTTCCGGAGGGAGTGTAATATTATGAAGAAGATTAGTTTTAGAGTCAGAAATTTCGATAAAGAGCAGTTTCTCACATTTCAATTGGATGATGATGCCACACTGGATGAAGATGTTTTGAACTTCTTGGAAGATGAAGAACCGAAGGGAATAGTACCAATCATTTACGAAGAAGAGGAAGACTTCGATGCATTCACGTATAACATCACGGATAAGATTCATTTAAGTGAGATGTCAGATCAGGAAGTTGACGCAGAGATGGTGCTCAAGGTGATGAGAAGTCTGGCTTTGGCATTGGTGGATATGCAGGAGTATCGTGTTCCGCTTTCTTATCTGGTATTGAATCGCACCTATATTTATGTGGATGCAGATTACCAGATCGAATTTATCTGTATTCCGTTGGAGGACATGCAGGAAGAGGTGGATGTGAACAGTTTTCTGCGCAATTTTCTTGCGAGCCTTCGCTTCGATTCTTCCGAGAATGGCGATTATGTAGCCAGATTATTTACCTATATCAACAATACGGCTATCTTTAATCTTCGTAATTTTGTGACGCTGATTGAAAATCTGATGGAGTCTATGAATGTCGAGATTCCGGAGGATAATTCTGCAGAGATTTATGTGGATTATCAGGAAGTTGAGGAGGAAGAGAGTGTCAATCCGCAGGAACAGGAAGAAACAGACGAGATTTTAGAGGAAGAATCGGCACCTGTGGAAGAAAGCGTTGAAGAAGGGGCACCTGCGGAAGAAAGCGTTGAAGAAGAGGCATCCGCGGAAGAAAGCATTGAAGAAGAGGCACATACAGAAGAAGACGATTCGGATTATGAGAATGACAATTTTGAACCGGAGAAGTGGAGAGCAGACTACGAAGAGGAAATGAAGATGGAGGAAATCCTCGATGATGACGATGATACGGAAGATTTGATCAATGAGGAGAAAGCTGCGGAAGAGCCGAATTCGGATGATCTGATGGAGAGAATATTTGGGAATAAGGAAGCGGAGTCGAGAGAGGATTTGACCGAGGAATCGAATGCGACATCATATGAAAATGACACGCCGAAGAAGGAAGACAAGACCCAGGATCGGGTGGAGAATAAGAGTGTGAATTCGGCGAAAGTGGAAGCGGATCCGGTAAAAGAAGTGACAATGCGTATAAATGAAGATAAGAAGGTAAAAGAAAAGAACGGATCCAAAAAAATAAAAGAGAAAGCTGCTTCCGGAGTGCTTTTACAAGATGAATTAGATGATTATCTTGCTGAGAAAGAACTGGAGGAACAAAATAATAAACATCACGAGGAGACGAATATCCGGTTCAAGAAGGATATTAAGATCAGCAGGGCAGACCTGGTAAAGAACGGAGAGGCGCAAAAAGAAGCACAGAAAGAAGTGGAAGAGGAGAAAAAAGAAGAAAAGAAAAGTTCTAAAATTGCGGAACAGCCGAAAGAGACCAGGAAGGAAGAGGAGAAACAGACAGAGAATAATCCGAAGGTTGATGAGCCTGCAACAGCGGAATTACAAAAAATCAATCCGTATCTGGTTCGTGTGAATACACAGGATCGGGTTATGATTACCAAAGCCAATTTCAAAATTGGAAAATCCAGTGTCGGAGTGGATTATACGGTAAAGGGTAACAATGCGATCAGCCGGGTACACGCTATTATTGTGAAAAAGGATAATCAGTATTTTATTAAGGATAATAAGTCGACCAATCATATTTTTGTGGATGGCAAAGAGGTAGCGGAAGGAAAGATGGAAGCCTTGCAGAACGGAAGCAAGATTGTATTGGGTGATGAAGAGTTTGAATTTAAATTCTAAACGGAGCCGATTCAAAAGAAAGAATATTTGATTCGGACGGGAAGGATCGAAATCGGGTTTCTCTAAGAGACCCGATTTCGCTATGTTCAGAGAGAGGAGAAAGAAATTGATCGAAGCGGTTGTATTTGATATGGATGGTGTCATATTTGATTCGGAAAAATTATATCGGAAGCACTGGATTATCACGGCAAAGGAATATGGGATTCCGGAGGATGAAATGAAAGAACTGTGTGATAAGATTGCCGGGGCAACGAGAGAACACAATGAGAGATTGATGAAATCTCACTTCGGTGAAGATTTTGATTATACAATCTTTCGGGAAAAAACCATGACACGACTGGATGAAGACATCAGAGAGAACGGAATTGAATTAAAACCGGGGGTTGAAGAATTATTTGCATATCTTAAGGAACATGGAATCCGAATCGCGCTTGCCACTTCCACGCAGAGAGACAGGGCAGAACGCAATCTGAAAAAAGCGGGTATTTATGATGTGTTTGAAAAGATCATATATGGCGATATGGTTTCAAGCGGGAAACCGTCACCGGATATTTACCGGAAGGCGTGTGAGGCGTTAAATGTGGATCCGGCAAATGCTATTGGAATAGAAGATTCCATCAATGGGGTCAAATCTTCCAAAACGGCGGGACTTTATACCATCATGGTGGTCGATCTGGTCAGACCGACGGAAGAGACAAAAAGACTTGCAGATCAGATATATGACTCCCTGTTTGACGTGATCACATATCTCAGGCGGGGTTCAATCCCCGTCTGAGATATACGCTCCGCGAGGATGCACACGGCTCTGCAGAGGAAGACCGCTAAAGCGGTCGCAAATCCGGCGCCAAGTCTCGCTCGCGAGACTTGAATTGGAAAATCAAGCAGGAAAATACAGATAAAGATGGTGGCATGATTGACATGTATTCCGTGACAAGAACACTGAAATCGTTCACAAGTGCGGAGCATATTTTCGGTAGAATACTCATATATTGCATTATGGATGTTGGAAGTCAACAGGGATAGAAAAGGAGTGCGGATATATGAGTGTAGGGAGAAAATTTGCTTTGATGATAAGAGGTTTGATCATATCATATGCAGTGACCGCTCTGATGTTGCTTGCGTTGGCCTTTTGTGTATTCAAATTTCGATTGGGAGAGTCTGTTACGGATGTGGCAATCATTGGAATTTATGTACTGGTAACCTTTTTGGGTGGATTGATCACCGGTAAAAAAGTGAAGGAACAAAAGTTTCTGTGGGGATTACTTCTGGGAGTCTTTTATATAGGAATCATCTCTGCGGTCGCGATGATCATAGGACATACATTCCATGTGGAAAGTACGGCAAGTCTTACCACGGCAGCATTATGTATAGGAGGCGGGCTTCTTGGAGGTATGCTTAGTTAGTCGTTGACCTAAACAAAACGATGTGCTATAATAATTGGCAATAGTGGAAAGGAAACGGTTTTGGAAGTGACATTTGCTTTCCGCAATGGATAAATGAGAATGTGAGGTAAGAAAGATGAAACATATCAAGACTTTAACAGACAAGACTTTGAAGAGTACTATGGAGAAGGGCGGATGTGGCGAATGTCAGACATCTTGTCAGTCAGCATGTAAGACGTCTTGTACAGTTGGTAACCAGACCTGCGAGAATAAGTAGGATAGTGCCGGGAAAAGAATGAGGAGAGGACCGCTTCCTAAGCTGTCCTCTTTCATTGCGTTTTATGATGGGATGCTGATTTTGACATATGGTGCGGCGGATGACAAAACGCGGGACCAGAAGGAGTAAAAGTGGTACATCAATATAAAAACAATGGGTATAATATTGTACTGGATGTCTGCAGTGGTTCGGTACATGTGGTGGACGATCTGGTCTATGATGTGATTGCCCTTTATGAAGACAATGATATAAATGAGATAATAAAAAGCCTTCCGCAGTATCCGGCAGAGGATATCAGGGAAGCCTGTGAGGAAATCGCATTTTTGAAGGAGAACGGACAGCTTTTTACGGAGGACGTCTACCGGGATACCATAATCGATTTTAAGAAGCGACCGACAGTGGTGAAGGCACTCTGCCTGCATATTGCCCATGATTGTAACCTTGCTTGTAAATATTGCTTTGCGGAAGAGGGAGAATATCATGGCGGCCAGGAAGGAAGAGGCTTGATGAGCTTCGAAGTGGGTAAGAAGGCTCTGGATTTTCTGATCGCCAATTCCGGCAATCGTGTGAATCTGGAAGTGGATTTCTTCGGCGGCGAGCCGCTTATGAATTTTCAGGTGGTCAAGGATCTGGTCGCATACGGCAGAAGCAAAGAGAAGGAATACAACAAAAAATTCCGTTTCACGCTGACGACCAACGGTGTTCTTTTGAATGATGATGTGCTGGAATTTGCAAACAAAGAAATGGCAAATGTTGTCCTGAGCATTGACGGGAGAAAGGAAGTCCATGATTTTATGCGGCCGACCAGAAACGGTAAAGGCAGTTATGACCTGATCGTCGACAAGTTCAAGAAAGTCGCAGAATCGAGAAATCAAACCAATTATTATGTGAGAGGTACTTTTACCCATTATAATCTTGATTTTTCAAAGGATGCCCTGCATTTGGCAGATCTGGGCTTCAAGCAGATCTCGGCAGAACCGGTGGTGGCAAAGGAAGATGCGTTCTATGCGATCCGGGAGGAAGATCTTCCGCAGTTGTTTGAGGAATATGATTCTTTGGCGAAAGAGATGGTGGAAAGAGAAAAAGCCGGAAAAGGTTTTAATTTCTTCCATTTTATGATAGATTTAACAGGTGGACCTTGTCTTTATAAGAGATTGTCCGGATGTGGTTCCGGTACAGAGTATCTGGCAGTCACACCGCAGGGAGATTTTTATCCGTGTCATCAGTTCGTGGGTATGGATGAATTTAAGTTAGGCGATGTGGACCATGGTATTGTGAATACGGATATGGTCGATGAATTTAAACTCTGTAATGTCTATGCGAAGGACAAGTGTAAAGAATGTTTTGCAAGATTCTACTGTAGTGGAGGCTGTGCGGCAAATTCCTACAATTTTCATGGCAATCTGTTAGATGCCTATGATGTGGGATGCGAGTTAGAACGGAAGCGCGTAGAATGTGCAATAATGATAAAGGCTGCATTAGCAGAAGAAGGAGAGTAGTAAAATGAAAAAGGCAAAGAGAAACAGTGTGCTGACGATTGTGATCTTTATCGCATTACTGGCACTTGGGATCTACACTACGGTGGTTGGTCTTGGAAGTGAACACGTTGGAACGGCTGAGAACATAATTCTCGGTCTGGATCTGGCGGGTGGTGTCAGCATCACCTATGAGGTGCAGGAGGACAATCCGTCCCAGCAGGATATGGCAGATACGAAAGAACGTCTGCAAAGGCGTGCGGATGTGTATTCCACAGACAGTAATGTGTATCAGGAAGGTTCGGATCGATTCACGATCGAGATTCCGGGCGTATCCGATGCAAATAAGATTTTGGAAGAGCTCGGCAAACCGGGTGCTCTGGAGTTTCTGGACGAGGACAATTACCAGAAATATATATCCAATGAGGCGTATGTACCATTGCTCACCGGTTCGGATGTGAAGAATGCCAATGCGGCAATTGACAATTCCGGAACTGTAAAAGAGTATATCGTACAGCTTGCATTTACAGATGAAGGAACCCAGAAGTTTGCAGATGCGACATCTGCAAATGTCGGAAAGCGTATCTATATTATATATGATAATGCGGTTGCTTCCGCTCCGACTGTTCAGACAGCAATTACCGGTGGTAATGCCGTGATCAACGGTATGGAAGACAGTGAAGAGGCAGAGAAATTGGCAGAGACCATTCGTATCGGTGCACTTCCATTGACATTGAAAGAATTGCGCTCTAACGAAGTGGGTGCAACTTTGGGTCAGGACGCATTGAAGACGACCTTGAAGGCCGGTGCGATCGGTATGGTGATCGTTGCACTGATCATGATTATTCTCTATTTGATGCCTGGTCTTATAGCTGTTCTTGCTTTGGTCGCTTATGTTGTTTTGATGTTGCTTAGTCTGAACTTCTTCAATGCGAGTTTGACACTTCCGGGTCTTGCCGGTATTGTTCTTACAATCGGTATGGCTGTGGATGCCAATGTCATTATCTTTACACGTATTAAGGAGGAGTTGGGTGCCGGCGCAACGGTAAAATCTGCGATCGATTCCGGTTTTAACAAAGCGTTGTCCTCTATCTTAGACAGTAATATTACAACCCTGATTGCTGCGGTCGTTCTTTATATTATGGGTATCGGTTCCGTTAAGGGATTTGCACTTACACTCGGTATCGGTATTGTACTTTCCATGTTTACGGCATTGGTTGTGACCAAGAATCTTTTGAAGGCCTTCTATACGTTGGGATTACAGAATCCGAAGTTTTACGGGTCTAAGAAAGAGGCAAAGGTAAAAGATTATGTGAAGTTCAGCCGGATTGCATATACAATATCCATCGTAGCGATTCTGGCCGGCTTGATTGCACTTCCGGTATTTAAGTCAAAGACAGGTTCTACCCTCAATTACAGCCTGGAGTTCACCGGCGGTACATCTATGACAGTTGATTTTGAACAATACTATGATTTGGACACGGCAGAGAAGGAAATTGTTCCGGTAGTCGCTGAGGCTGCAGGCGTTTCTGAATCTGAGGTTCTGGTTCAGAATGTAAAGGATTCCAACGAAATCGTGATCAAGACACCGGAACTTTCCACTGAAAAGCGCAGTGCGGTGAATGATGCACTTCAAGATCAGTTCACAGTCAATGAGTTCAATTTTGAAAATATCAGTTCTACGATCAGTAAGGAGATGCAGAGAAATGCAATCATATCCGTTGTGATCGCAACAATCCTTATGCTTCTTTACATTGCGATCCGATTCAGCGATGTGAAGTTCGGTGCGGCTGCCGTGATCGCATTGTTGCACGACGTACTTGTTGTGTTTACGGTATATTCAATCGGAAGATTGACGGTTGGTAATACATTTATTGCTTGTATGCTGACGATAGTCGGTTACTCTATCAATGCGACCATCATTATTTTCGACCGTATCCGCGAGAATCTGGTGACGATGAAAGCAAAGGGATCGTCTTACAAAGAGATTGTGAATACGTCTATTTCACAGACCTTCACAAGAACGGTTTACACTTCCCTCACAACATTTGTCATGGTGTTTGTACTCTATATTATGGGAGTTACGTCCATTAAGGAATTTGCACTGACATTGATGTGCGGAGTTGTGTTTGGTGCATACTCATCTGTTTGTATCACAGGTCCGTTGTGGCATCTGCTGAAGACAAAAGCCGGCAAGACGGAAAAGAAATCCGACAAGCAGGAAAAGACAAAGAATAATTAAAAAAGCAAAGAGATGTGTATAAATATAGGGACATGGCGGTCAGTCATGTCCCTATCACAATTAGTATATTTGAGGACGAGGGTATTTATATGGTAGAACAGAACTGGGTGATACGAACCAAAAGGGCAGATTTCGATGCTCTTAGCGAACAATTTCATATTGATCCGGTTGTGGCGAGAATTCTGGTCAACAGAGATCTGGATCCGTCGGGATTTGATCGGTTTCTGCATCCTGACCGGGAGTTGCTCTATGATCCGTTTTTGATGGAAGATATGAATCAGGCGGTTCGCATCATCATGCATGATATTGAAGAGGGGAATCACATTCGCATCGTATCCGATTATGATGTGGATGGTGTGATGTCTAATTATATATTGTATAAGGGTCTTCGACGGATTGGTGCACAGGTGGATTATGTGATTCCGCATCGGACAAAAGACGGATACGGTATCAATGAAGATATTATTGAACATGCTAAACAGGATGGAATTCATACGATACTGACCTGTGATAACGGGATTGCGGCAAATGCTGCTTTGACAAAAGCAAAAAGTCTGGGTATGACAGTAGTGGTAAGTGATCATCATCAGGTGCCGTATGTAACGGTAGGAGACGAAAGACAATATGTACTTCCGCCCGCAGATGCGATTCTGAATCCGAAGAAGGTCACATGCAGCTATCCCTTTGATGATCTGTGTGGAGCAGGCGTGGCTTATAAACTGATACAGGCGCTTTATCGAAAGAGAGAGATTCCGCTCGAAGAATCCTACGACTTTTTGGAATTTGTGGCGATTGCAACGATATGTGATGTGGTCGCATTACAGGATGAGAATCGGATTTTTGTAATAAACGGGTTGGAGCAGTTGAATCGAACGGAACACGTTGGATTGCGGGCGCTGATCGAGGCAAATGGTCTATCCGATACAAAACTTACAGAGTATCATGTAGGATTTAAAGTCGGACCATGTATCAATGCATCCGGAAGATTGGAAAGTGCGGTTGCATCGCTGGAATTGTTGCTGGAGGAAGATGAGAAAAATGCTGCAGATAAGGCGGCACAAGTAGTTTCCATGAATGAGGAACGCAAAAAACTGACGATGCAGGGTGTGGAAAAGGCAACCGAATATCTGACAGACGCACCACAGATGAAAGTATTTGTCATTTACCTGCCGGATTGTCATGAGAGCCTGGCAGGTATCATTGCCGGACGAATCCGGGAAACGTATCATCATCCGGTATTGGTAGTAACTAACGGAGAAGAACCGAATGTTCTAAAGGGCTCCGGAAGATCGATAGAGGGATATCATATGTTTGAGGCATTGACGGCGTGTGAGGATTTACTGCTCCGCTATGGAGGACATGCCATGGCAGCCGGATTTTCATTAAAAAAGGAAAATCTTTCCGCTTTCACAGATCGGATCAATGCACAATGCAGTTTGGAAGAAAATGATTTTATTCCGAAGGTGCGGATAGATGTCGCTATGCCGATATCCTATATCCGGGAAGATCTGATCGAACAGATTGAGGCACTGGCACCGTTTGGGAAAGGCAATGAAAAGCCGGTGTTTGCACAAAAAGAGCTCAGTGTGTTGTCCGCTAAGATCATGGGAAAAGATCAGAATGTGGTAAAAGTGATGCTGGAAAGCGGAGATGGAACCACGATGGAGGGCATATACTTTGAAGCACAGGAGTTTACGGAGAATATCGTGAAATGGTTCGGACAGGAAGAATACGATAAATTGTTACACGGCTGGCTCAACAATGTCGTGCTGGATATCGTGTATTACCCGACCATCCATGAATTTAACGGTGTTCGTACGAAACAGTTACAGATTAAGCGGTATGCTATGGCACCTGTACGGGAAGTATTGTGATTTTATACATTTTATACAAAATTTTTAAAATCATGAAATTTTCCGTTACATCTGCTTTTATATGGGATATACTATAATCTGAATCAGAGAGATTGTAACAAAGGAAAAGAGGGTGAGATTATGGCAGAGATAATAAATATTGATAAAGCGCTCAGCACACCGAAGGATTTTACGCCTCCGGAAGAGCTATATAAGACATTGATCAATAAAGTGTTGGAATATCATCCCAACACGGATATCACCATGATCGAAAAGGCATATGCAATTGCAAATAAGGCGCATGAAGGACAATTCCGTAAGTCCGGGGAACCTTATATTATGCATCCCTTGTGTGTTGCGATCATTTTGGCAGAATTGCAAATGGACAAGGAGACGATTGTAGCGGGAATTCTGCATGACGTCATCGAAGATACGATCATGACGGAGGAAGAGATCGAGCAGGAATTTTCTACGGAGATTCTGCTGTTGGTAGATGGTGTCACCAAGCTGACACAACTCAATCTGTCACAGGATAAGTTAGACCGGCAGGCAGAGAATCTTCGAAAAATGTTTCTCGCCATGGCGAAGGATATCCGCGTGATCATCATCAAGCTGGCAGACCGCCTGCACAACTTAAGAACGCTTCAATATCAATCTCCGGCCAAACAGATTGAGAAGGCGAGAGAGACCATGGATATCTATTCCCCGCTTGCGCACCGTCTCGGTATCAGCAAGATCAAGGTGGAATTAGACGATCTTTCCCTGCAATATCTGGAGCCTGAGAAATTTAAGGAATTGAAGGCTGAGATGGACGAGAGGCTTGTGGAAAGGGAATCATTCATCCAGACCATCGTGGAAGAGGTAAAAGAATGTATTGAAGAGGCGGAGATCAAAGCGGAGATCAACGGCAGAGTCAAACATTTATTCAGCATTTATAAGAAAATGGTCAACCAGAATAAAACTCTGGATCAGATATACGATATCTTTGCGGTTCGTATCATTGTTGACAGCGTGAGAGATTGCTATGCGGCACTGGGCATTATCCATGAGAAATATAAACCGATTCCGGGGCGCTTCAAGGATTACATTGCAATGCCAAAGTCCAATATGTATCAGTCCCTGCATACGACGCTGATCAGCAAGAACGGACAGCCGTTTGAGATTCAGATCCGTACCTATGAGATGCACAGAACGGCAGAATACGGTATTGCTGCCCATTGGAAATACAAAGAGAATTTAAGCGGATCCACGCAGGACAGGGAAGAGGCAAAACTCAGCTGGCTCAGACAGATTCTGGAGTGGCAGAGGGATACCGAAGATAACAAGGAATTCATAAAGACAGTGAAGACAGACCTGGATCTGTTTGCAGAGCAGGTATATTGCTTTACGCCGAACGGAGATGTGAAGAATCTGCCGGCCGGCTCGACACCGATTGATTTTGCTTACAGTATTCACTCTGCAGTCGGCAACAAGATGGTAGGTGCAAGAGTCAATGACAGACAGGTGCCGGTCACTTACACACTGCAGAACGGAGACCGGGTGGAGATCATTACATCGAACAACTCGAAGGGACCGAGCAGAGACTGGCTCTCTATCGTGAAGTCTGCACAGGCGAAGAGTAAGATCAACCAGTGGTTCAAGCATGAATTTAAGGAAGACAATATCAATCGGGGAAAGGAACTTCTGCTCAACTATTGCAAGGCAAAGGGATATAATTTTTCCGATTATAACAAGCCGGAACTGCAGAAAGCGGTTATGCAGAAGTATAACTTCAAGGATTGGGATTCTGTTCTGGCAGCGATCGGTCACGGTGGTCTCAAAGAAGGTCAGGTCATGAACAAGATGATCGAGGCAAAGATACGGGAGGCCAAGGAAGCACAGACGGAAGAGGATCTTTTGGAGCAGATCAATCACAGCGGAGAATTGCGACGCTCTGATCGCTCGAAAGGCGGTATCACTGTCAAAGGGGCAGATGATGTGGCGGTTCATTTTTCCAAATGTTGTTCGCCGGTTCCGGGAGATGAGATCGTAGGATTTGTCACAAGAGGTCGCGGTATCTCCATTCACCGAACGGATTGTATCAATATTCTGGGAATGGGAGAGATGGATCGATCCCGTCTGATCGAGGCGGAATGGCAGGCGGATGCCGTGGAGAATCCGAATACGACCTATTCTTCGGAACTGCGCATTTTTGCTTCCGACCGGACAGGAATGTTGTTTGATGTCTCAAAGGTATTTACCGAGGCGAATATCAATGTGACCGCAGTCAACAGTAAGACGAATAATAAGAACGAAAAGGCGACGATAACGGTGGCATTTGAAATAAAGACCGTGGATCAGCTCAAATATGTCATCTCCAAACTCCGGATGATTCCGGGTGTGCTGGATGTGGAGAGAAGTGTGGGATGATCTTATGTCAGGGCAAAAGTCCTGACCCAGCACAGTGAAGGCGATTTCGTCCGCTGTGAGATGGATTTGCAGTTTGAGAATGATAAAAGAGGATGATGATATGGCAGACTTAGAGATTTTTAGAAAGACCCTTGGAAGTATGGGCGTGAATTGTTATATTTTGGTCAATCATGATACAGATGAGTGTATAGTGTTCGATCCGGGTGACGAGGCGGGCGTACTTAAAGAGATTTTTCAGTCGCCGGCATTTCAGTTAAAGGCAATCTTCCTGACACACGGGCATTTTGATCATATCGGGGCAGTGCAGGAATTGAAGAATACCTTCCAGGTACCAATCTATGCTTCGAAGGAAGAGGATGACCAGGTGCTTGGAAACGCTGAGGTGAATCTAAGCATGGAAGATCGATCGCTATACAGGCGGATGAACGGCTGCGGGATGGACAGAAAATCGATATCCTCGGAACCACGATCACCTGTATTCTGACGCCGGGACATACAGCAGGCGGTATGTGTTATTATATAGAGGAATTAAAGTCGTTGATCGCAGGAGATACCCTGTTTTGTGAGAGCGTGGGAAGAACAGACTTTCCGACCGGTAACGGTGCGGTACTGTTGGATTCCATCCATAGAAAGTTATTTACGCTGCCGGATGACACAAAGGTCTTTCCGGGACATATGGACAGTACCACCATTGGCTGGGAAAAAGAAAACAATATG
>CAJOMI010000016.1 GCA_905235545.1 uncultured Lachnospiraceae bacterium
ATGTTGGTGTATTACTCATTTTCTATCCCCCCCTCTATCCAGTTTATCATAAAAACTCATGAAAGGGAATGACAAAACGGATATTTGAGGAAGAGCCCCTGTCTCCGGACAGCAGGGACACGGACACCGGATTATTCAACAGACACTTTTATTTTTGGAAGAACATGATCTGCGGGATTATACAGAACTCGCCGAGAGAGCGAAGGATTCATCCGAAAGATTCGGGGCGATCGCACAGAAGCAAAAAGATCTGGAAGCACGGCTTGTGGAGATTGCCGCGCTGAAAAAACATATCATCAACTATTCAAAGACCAGAGATATTTATGCGGAGTATCGCAAGTCCGGATACAGCAAAAAGTTCTTTGAGGAGTATCGCGAAGCAATCACGCTTCACAAAGCAGCGAAGGATGCCTTTTCTCAGATCGAGGGAAAAATCCCAAAGATCAAAGAACTGAATCAGGAATACGAGCAGGTGCTGCAGGAAAAGAAAAAGACGTATGCCGAGTATCGGCAGGCACGTCAGGAGATGAAAGATATCCAGACGGCAAAGTATAATGTTGATCAGTTTCTCAAATCTGAGGAGCAGAATCAAAAAGCTGAAAAGCGGAAAACAACTGAACAGACGCTATAAGACCGAGGGAGATTTCATTGTGATGACACAGTGGAGGCCCCCTCTTTTTTTTATTATCTGCAGTTTGCTTTTAGCGTCAATTTTATTGATGCGTAGCTCCGAGTGAAAACGAGGTTCCGGGGGATTGGGGGCAGAGCCAGCCAACAAGCAAGAAGCCTCCGCGATATCGCGATGCACTGCTTGCGAAAATGAATAATACGTGCATTGCAATTAAAAAATCAAATTTCAGATTTGATTTTTTTCATATTCATGGTAAAATATATATTGATATGTTGTCGAAACATAAATCGTGTGTTTTAGTGTTTTAGTGGAGGAAATACGCTATGTCAGTCAGCTATAAGAAATTATGGCACATCTTACTTGATAAAGATATGGATCGTAAAGACTTAGAAAAACAAGCTGGAGTAAGTCATTATGTCATGACTCAAATGGGAAAGGATAAAGATGTTAGTTCTGAAGCTTTGCGAAAAATATGTGCGGTTTTAGATTGTAAGATTGATGACATAATGGAATATGGTCCAGACGGTGAGGAAAATGAACCCTAATTTTTAGAAAGGGATTCGGATTACTACAAAGATTTATTCATACGCATAGGTGATATCCGAAAAGAGTGCAGAAATGAGAGTTAAGTGGGATGAGTATGAGACCGCATTATTGATTGAAACATTTTGGAAGATTGAAGAAGAACATGATAAGAAAAATTATTTAATTGAAAAACTGTCTCATACACTGAGAAAAATTGCGGTTAATAAGGGACTTGAAATAGATGATGTATATCGAAATGTAAATGGAATATCAATGCAGCTAGCTCCAATTGCACATGCATTTTTTCCAGACAGACCTACACTTACTACATCTGCAATGTTTCAGAAAATGGTCCATATGTATAATGATGATCGCGAAGAATTTAACAATATTCTTTACGAAGCCCATAAGATGGCTGATGAAGAAATTGGCGTGAAAGAATCTATAACAAATGGTTTTCAAGAATGGCTCGAAAATAAAGATATAAAAAGGTACTCAGGGCAAGCTTTAATTGAGAATCTTGAAAGTGTGTCAGATTATTGCATTCGCCACAACCTGATAGCAACAACAATTTGGGATATAGATGATCCTGATATATTTATCAAGACCATGTATAAAATGCTAGCTGAAAGGCCATTCAATATTGTATACAGAGCAGACAGACCAATAATCGAACGAGCTATTTCACTATATAAATTTTTTCTTGAAGAGAGGAAGGCGAAGAAACAAATAGAGGGATCGCATGATACTGAATTGAAGGATTCAGAAAGCAATTATGAAGATAGCTTGTTACAAATGGAAATAGAACAAGTTTTGGATTCCCATTATCCTTATGGGTTCAATTACAGTTCGCCTATTGAACTGATGAGATTTAGAAAGAATTATGTGAATGATTTTGGAATGGAATGCGTAGATGAATCGGATGAACTAGTAAAAAGAATCAAAGGAGCAGGTATCGAGTTCTCGGGGAAAATATATGTTGTAAAAAAAGAAACAATAAAACATATTACCGATATTATCAATCAACAGATAGACCTGGGTCGAAGCATTTTTTATTACGAATCTTTATTCTCGGCAAATGAGGAGTGGATGTTTGACGAAAGAATAGTATCAGAAGAAATGCTTAAAAGTATACTGATTAAAGAACTTCCGGATTTGCAGTATAAGTCAAATTATTTTTTGGCGCAGAAGAATCGTTGCACAGAAAAGGAAGCTTTGATTAAGGATATAAGTTTTGTGTGGGGGAATTATACACTTAGAACATTTAATGAACTTGATGAGGAATTGCCGTGTGTGCCACTTCATAAAATAAAATATGCATTAACAGTAGGAGAAGGGTTTATTTGGAATTCATTTGAAACATATACAAAAATCGAAAGTTTTGTAATAACTGAAAACCAATTGGAAGAAATAGAATTAAAGGCTGCAGCTTTGTGTGACGAGAATGGAAGCGCATCATTTGACGAAATCATTCCAGATGATGTGGTTGCAGAAAATTATGAACTGTCAGAGACTGCGTTGAACGATATCGTTTTTTTGAAAATTAGCAACCTTTTTTCTAAAAACGGTAAGGCTGTTACTAGGAAGGGAGAAAATAATGATGTTGCATCTCAAGTAGAAAAGTATTGCAGAACGAGAGAAACATGCACAGTAGGAGAATTAAACCAGCTAATGATTGATCTAACCGGAGAAATTAGATATCCCATCATAGTAGAAGCAGCGAATTCAGTTATGGTTAGAATCGATAAGGATTCCTTGGTGACAGATAGTAAAGTTTCTTTTGATGTAGAAAAGATAGATGCAGTTTTAAATGACATGGTCGTGGGGAATGTGATGGGTATGAAAGAGTTCTCTTCATTTGCAACACTTCCTTATTGTGGTTTTCCATGGAACCACTTTCTACTGGAAAGCTTTTGCAGAAGGTTTAGTAAACAGTTCCGTTATACCTGTATGACGCCCAATTCAAATAACGCAGGTGCAATAGTTCGAAAGGAGTGCGATGCGTCATATCATGAATTAATGGCCGAGGCAGTGGCCCATGCAAATGTTGGGCTTAATGAAAAAGATGTTTTTGAATATCTGATTTCATCTGGACTGCTGTTGAGAAAAAAATATAACAACATGGATGATTTGATTCAGCGATCAAAGGATATCCGTGAAGGGAGAATATAAAAATGTATTCATATACATATGATGAAAAGACAGGGGGTATTGTGCTCAACTCGACACCTACTGTTTTTTCTAAGGAGCCAAGACCAGTGTATGCGGATGAGCTGGATATGCTCGGATTCGATAGATTTTGGAAATATGATAAGCAAAATGAGGTTCCATATATGTGGGCCGAGTCGGTCAACTATTGGTATAGAGGAAAACAAGTAGCCAAGTTGAAAGGTGGAGATTTGTATCATGCACCTGAAATTATTCTTAGCACTGATGACGAGGGAAAAATTATTGAGCCAGAGCCTGATGGTGGTAAGTTAAAGCCTATAGACTTGCGTGCCATGATTTTGGCAAACCAAGATTTGATGGATGTAGTTGAAGGAAGTACGGTAAAAAAAATAGTTGCAAACTATGAAAAATATAAAAACAAGCTGGATATTTTCCATGTTGCTTTTTCTGGAGGAAAAGACAGTGAGGTGCTATTAGATTTAGTCAGGAAAGCTCTTCCTAAAAAAAGCTTTGTTGTTGTTTTTGGCGATACTGGTATGGAATTTCCAGATACATATAAAGTGGTTGATAAAATAAAAAAATACTGTGAAGAAAGCGAAATACCTTTTTATACCGCGAGATCTCATTTTAAGCCTTGCGAGTCTTGGAGATTATTTGGACCACCTGCGAGAGTGTTACGGTGGTGCTGTAGTGTTCATAAGAGTACTCCGCAAACGCTTAAACTTCGTGAAATAACGGAGAAGGATGATTATGTGGGGTTAGACTATGTAGGCGTTCGAAAACATGAGAGCACAGCCAGGAGCGAATATGAATATGAAAATTTCGGTAAGAAGCAAAAAGGCCAGTTCAGTTTTAATGCAATTCTAGATTGGACTTCTGCTGAAGTGTGGCTTTATCTGTTTCGATATAATTTGCCAATTAATGAAGCGTATAAGAAAGGCAATTCTAGGGCAGGCTGTCTATTTTGTCCGATGGGAGGAAACAAAGGGGACTTTATTCAATATAATTCTTACCGTGAGGAAATCACTCCATATATAGAGATGATAAAGGAGATGAACCGACGAGATCAGGGGAATGAACAGAAACTGGAATCATATGTTTCCTGTGGCGGCTGGAATGCAAGAAAAAATGGAAGAGATTTAACTATTAATGAACAACATTATAAGGATGAAATCATTGATGGGAAGTGCGTGATTACTGTTACAAATCCTAAGACGGATTGGAGACAATGGATTAAAACATTAGGTGATATACCGTTTAACTACTATTTTGAAGAATTAGATAACGGTTATAGAGTATCGTTTGATGCAAAGTTGACAAAACAAATACCAACAGAAATAAAAAAATTTAAACAGGTGTTTCATAAAGCTGCATATTGCTTAGGGTGTCGTGTCTGTGAAACCAATTGCCGTTATGGTTGTATTTCGTTTGCGAATGGATTGGAGATAACAAATTGTTTGCATTGTGGGCAGTGCCATGAAATAGACGATGGATGCTTGGCATATCATTCGTTAAGAACATCGACTGGAGGGTCAAAAGTGAAAGAAGGAAGTATTAACTCATTTGCGAATCATGCACCTAAACTTGACTGGATCAGAGATTTCTTTGAACAGGGAGATGATTATTGGGAATTCAATGGTCTTGGTCCTAACCAAGTAAAAATGTTTCAGCATTTCTTAAGGGATGCAGGGATTACTGATACAAAGAATAAAACTACTGAGCTATTTGATTTAGGTCAGAAGATTGGATGGCAAAGCAATGTGCTTTGGGGATTGATTCTGGCAAATCTAGCTTATAATGCGCAATTTGCATGGTATATCAACAATTTAGATATAGGTGTTTTCTATGAAAGAGAGAAAGTCAGTGAATTATTAATGGCAGATGGTGTGAGTAAAAATGATGCAACCTCAGTTATTAATTCCTATAAAAGATTTTGTAAAACTCCACTAGGAACAGTTCTTGGCTGGGGAAGTGTGTTAGATAAAGGAAAGCAAATTGAGTCGATTGTCAGGTCTAAATGCTTTATAGCGGACAATATAGTAATATTATATTCTCTGATTAAATTTGCAGAGAAATGTAATGATTACCGAGAATTTACTCTGGCTTGGTTGATGAATACTGGGATAGAACGTACGGGTGTTAGTCCTACATTTATTTACGGCCTTGATTATGAAGAGATGAAGTCAGTTTTGCTTGGGTTATCCGCAAAATATCCTGATTATATTGATGCATCATTCACAAATGATTTGGATAAAATTACAATAAAGGATAAAACTTCTATGGATATAATGAAGTTATGTGAGGAGGAATAAAAATGGCCGCTGAAGAATTAGGAAAATATCGCCAGTTTTTTGACATTGATGAAAAGTACTTTCCTTGCATTGATGATTCTGCAATTGAGGCAGGTGCTCCGTGGAAGAATACTTATCCACATGAGACGTTTATTGCATTACTCAAGAATGTGGAAAGAATGTTGGGCGGCACTACAAAACGTTCGGTTTGGATTCACGGTGCATATGGGACAGGTAAATCACAGTGTGCATATGCTTTAAAGAAAATATTGGAAGTTCCAGAGGAAGAAGTAAAAGAGTACTGGGAGATGTATGAACCTCTGAAGAATAATAATGATTTATTGCAAAAAATACTGGGGCACAAAGATAGAAAAATAATTACAGCTTATCGTTACGCTTCCGGCGGGATAACCACTCCGAGAGATTTGTTTTTTGCAATTCAGGAGAGTATTAAAGCCGCAATAGAATCTGATGATAGGATAACATATTGTGGTGAAAATACTTTGAAGGAAAGTGTTATAGCGTGGATAGATGATCCTGCTCATAAGAATTTCTTTAATGAATTATTAAAAAAACCAGAGTGGAGTTCTACATTTTCGCAGAATACAGCGGATGAGGTTTTAAATGCACTTAGAAATAACGCTGATATAAAGAGTTTGATGGATAATATCTTTAGTATGGCGGATAAGGAAGGCATCACAGCGATGTCTCTTGATGCTGATAAATTAAAGAACTGGATTAAGGATATTATTGCTCATAATGATGCAAAAATAGTATTAGTTTGGGATGAGTTTAGTGGGTTCTTTAAACAGAACAGAAACTCGTTGGATGAATTTCAGAAGATTGTTGCATTATGCGAAGAAGTTCCATTTTATTTCATAGTTGTAACACATCAGACAGATTCAATTATTAATAGCGAAGACCAGTCATGGTCGGTTGTTCGCCAGAGGTTTGATTTTTCCCAGATTACGTTGCCTGATAATATTGCATTTGATTTGATTGGACATGCATTTAATGTAAAACCAGCAGCTAAAGATACATGGGATATTTGTGCAAATGATTTAAATGGTCGCTTGACGGATTCAAGACGCGAGGTGATGAAATCAGCGAAAATAAATAATCCGAAGGTGATAAAAGATATTATGCCGTTACATCCGATGGCTGCACTTGTCTTAAAAAATATTGCTTCTTCTTTTCAATCAAATCAGAGAAGTATGTTTGATTTTATAAAAACGTCTGATACAGAGGGAACTAAAGCTTTTCAATGGTTTATAGAAAATACGGGACCGGACGATGACTACCCATTGCTCACTATTGATATGCTTTGGAATTTCTTTTATGAGAAGGGAAGAGATGATTTAACTTCTGATATCCGAATGATTTTGGATACATTCCCTCAACAGCAGAATCTACGAGACGAAGAAAAAAGAGTATTAAAGACAATCCTAATCATGCAGGCCATTGACAAGCGCTTGGGAGGAACAATTGAATTACTAAAGCCCACTGAGCAGAATATTAGCTATGCATTTGAGGGTATATCATCAGGACTAGATGTTAAATGTAAGAATATTGCCAAAGCCTTAAATCAAAAGGGCATATTAGTTATGAACCCTATAGGGGATAACAAATATGCTTACGGCGCAGCAGTTCTTGCAGGTGATCAAGCAAAAATAGATGAATATAAAAAGACGGTTAAGCAAACAAGTACTACTGCAAAGTTGGTTTCAGAGGGTAAACTCTCTACAGCTTTGTCCTTGAGCCCGGCTTTGAAACTTCGTTTTGCGGACAATATTGCAGAAGGTACTATAGTTACAGTTACAAATGCAGACTTTACTAAGATTATTAACGCTATGAAAGACAAGGAAAGTCCTTGGCATATGAATGCGGTATTGGCGCTTGCTAAAGATGATGATGAGGCCGTTTCGTTGCGTAAGATGATAAAGGGAGCGGTAGAAAAGGAAGAGTATAAGAATATTCTGTTTATAGATGCGCTTTCAACACCTTTAGGAGAAGAGGATTTTAATTCATATGTAGAGTATTCTGCAATGTCTCTTTATTATCAGGGTAACAATAATCAGTCGGCTAAAGAAAATGCTAATAAAGCAGCACAGGTTCTTTCTATTATCTGGAAAAACAAGATATATAATGGACCATTTATTATCTACCATTCGGATTGTAAGGAAGGAGAAAAGGTAATAGGGGGGCAGGCTGTTGCAAATACTTTACAGTCATATGTCATTAGTCGTCATAAATATGTTTTTGATTTTTCACGTGGCCTGACAGAAAACCAACTCAAATTAACGCAAGGAAAAGCTGCAGCCAAATGTGGAATTATAAAGAAGACAAGTGGAACTGTAGTAAATGCAGAGAAATCTGTTCTTCAAGCGGTTTGGGATGTGGAAGATTACTGGACCAATCCGGTAACTAGTGCACAGAATATTTCTGCAATAAAAAGAAGCATAGAGAAACTGATAAGTGATCAGTTTGAACAGGATGGACAAATAGCTATCGGGGATATATATGACTTTTTGCAGGATAAATATGGTTTTGCTCCAAGTAACTTATCTGCATTTCTTACAGGATTTCTCTTGAAAGAATATGGCGGAGAACCGTATCGATATTGTGATACAAGTGGTAGTCATGAGCCGATGACCGCTGAAAAACTATCAGAAATGATAGGTAATTATATCGGAAAAACACCAGATCCTACATATATTGTAAAGATGACTCCGGAAGAAAAGGCCTTCTATGAAACAACAGAGAAGGCTTGGGGAATTGCACCCAACTCGTGTTCCTCAGCCGTGCAAGCGGCAATGAGTGTCAAAAACAAGATGCAGTTATTTGGATTACCGGTGTGGTCTCTTGAAGCAGTCGACACAACTGGAGTTTACGACATAATCAAAAAATATATTGAACTTGTTCAAAAAGAGGGGAGTGAAGCACATAAGCTGGCAATCACGATTGGTTCAGCTTCTAGAGTAAAAACAAATTTGGGCGATCAGTTACATGATTTACTTACTGTTGAGAACTGCCAAAAGGGAATGAAGTTGTTTCTGAAGGACTTTGAAAACGGGAAGTTGCTGGATTTAGCAAATGAAATCGGTGCAAATGACACTTTGCTAAAGGATATTAGTAGCCTGTTTAGTGTTCAATACTCAAGTTTGTGGAATGCAGAAACAGGTAAAGAACAGATCAAAACGCTTATAGTGGATTATTCATTTGTAAAGTGTACAAATTATATCCTTGGAACAGTTGCGAATTCAAAGAAAGCTGCATTTGATGAATGGAAAGAAAAATTAAAATTTGTGATATGCTCCTGCGAGGGACTACAGTCAATCTGCCCATCATTAGCAATGAGTTTTGAATTCCTTTTGAAGATTGTCAAGGAAGAAGAACTGTTGCCGGATCACATCAAGTCATACACAGATGAGCTTATAAGTAATCAGGACGATATTAAAAACTATTTTGACAATGAAGTAAGCTTCTTTAAACGCTTATACGCGGATTATCTGGAAGATATAGAAGAAGATGATATTCCTAAGCTTAAAACACAAGATTTAATTGGTATTTTTAAAAAGTCAAAAACGGATGGAAATGCTGTAGTTAAGAAGGTTGCTGAGGAATACAGGAAAAGTCAAAAGAAAACGCAGATGTTTGAACTGTGGAAGTCTAAAACAGGAACAAAGAATCCTGCTGATTGGTCTGCAAAGTACAGGACTCCAATTCTGAAAATGGTGGGTAAAGAAGAATACGATGATGCTAAAAAGGCTTTCGAGACGCTCAATCGTACTACATCTACAGAAATAGAAATTGAAAAGACTTTGGAATTCCTGCAGAATACGGAAGTTTATTCTAGGCTAGGCAACCAAGATCTTATAGATGAAGCATTTAAGAGTTTGCTTGGAAGCTATAAAGCAATTCTTACCGATATTGAGAAGGTTCGGGATGCATTAGAGAAATTGGCCGTTGATCCATACGAATGGGATACACATCCTGAAGTTAGCATTAAAATTCAGAACTTAGCAAAGACGGAATATAATGCGGGCGGAAGTGATAGGGTTATTGCTAAAATAGATGGTATGGAGAACGAAGAATTGAAAAAATACTTAATAAAACAAGTCCAAGAAAATATGAAATTGGGAATCGAAATAATTAACGGAGGAGAGTGATTTTATGTCAATGTCAGCGATAGAGAGTTACTTTAAATCGAATATTTATAAGCCATTTTTTATGGCAGTTGGCGATAGCGATTATAAAGTAATCAAAAATAAACTCGCTGAATCAGGTGAGGTGGAGTTCATATATATGAGCAAATTCTGTCGTTCTGAGGACAAAAAACCTGATTTGGATAAATTGAAGGAAACTCTCCGTATGGCTGATGTTGACTGTCAGTCTAATAAAATTGTTATTCTTGGACTTGGGGAATATTTAGCTTTGGAGGGTGCGAACAAGACTATAGAAGTAATAGATGAGTTATTATCCTTTAAGCTTGGAAGCGCACATGCTTTATTTCTTCTTCGAGGTATAGTTCCTCAATTGCAAGTGATTTCCAAAAGGGATCCAAGATTAAAGGACAGACAAATTGCTTTCTCAGATGATACAAGTTCGACACTTGGCTTTATGTTTTCGTCTGTGGAATTGGGAATGTATCCAAAGACAGGCATAGCGAATGCTCTAATGCTTGCTGAAGAGGGAATTGAAGAACAAATATGTGTAAATACTTCTTTGGAATTCCCCGATTCGCTGTACTATGTTCAAAAGGTGCAGAATCCTTATGAAGCTATCAGGAAAGTTGATAAGAGTTTTGACATCCCTAAGAGTTGTGGAAGCGAAGAAAATTGGGCTCAACTGCTTATAGAGGTCAACCAAAGTAGAAGAATATCAGAAGTGTTTAGACAACACAAGTTTGATGACTCATTAACGAATTTTTATCAAATGATTTCTGGTTCGGGATATGCGAACTGGTTATACTATATTTTCCTTTTTACAAATAGAAATAGCGGAAATAATCCATATTTAAAATATGTTATAGGGAAAAGTAAGGATTTTGAGGAATTCAAGACTGACATCCTTAATGCCATATCTGACATTCCTCATACTGACAAGATGTTCATGGATTACTATTGGGCAAGAAAAAAGCTTGTTTGCCAATATCCGGATGCAGATATATCCGTTTTTGTTTTGAATAATAGATTTAATGCTTCAGAAAGTATTTATAAGCTTACAGACAACACCAGAGTTGAAAGAGAAGAAATAATAGCAGATATAGCACAGCACGGATTGCCTAAAGATCTAGATATGATTTATCCGGATTTGGCATTGTATTTGAAGCAATATCATTTCAATGGCGACGCAATGAATGAATTGCTTACAGAATATTTCCAGAAATATAAAATGCAAAAAGTTATTAACAAAATCGAACCAGAGTTTTTAGATGAGGTCGATAAATTGGCAGTAAGTCGAGAGTATAATCGCCTGAGAACTAGAGATGAAATTGTGGCATCAATAGATACTGCCGGAAGCTTTTTGTGCTGGATAGATGCTTTGGGTGTAGAATATTTAAGTTTCATTGTGGGATTGGCTCAACGAAGGGGATTGGCTGTTTCTGTCAATGTAGGTCGTGCTGAATTGCCGACATTGACATTTATCAATAAACATTTTTATGATGCATGGCCTGAAGAGTCAAAACGAAAAATTGAAACTTTAGACGATACTAAGCACAGTGAAAGTGGTGGATACAAATACGGACCAAGCAATCAGTACTCGATTCACCTTGCGAAGGAGCTACAGATAATATCTGATGCGATAGATGAAGCTGCAACAGATCTTGGACTGAGAAAATACGATAGATATGTAATAGCTAGCGATCATGGAGCTTCTAGGCTTGCGGTTTTAAAAAATAAGGAAGAGAAATATGAAACGGATACCAAGGGTGAACACTCGGGTAGATGCTGTAAAACGTTTCCAGATTATGATTTGCCGTTTGCCACAGAAGAAAATGGATATATCGTTTTGGCCGATTATGGAAGATTTAAAGGAAGTAGAGCCGCAAATGTTGAGGTACATGGCGGCGCGTCTTTGGAAGAGGTTGTGGTTCCTGTCATTACGTTGTCTCTTAAAGATTCTAGTATTGAGATTAGGGTGGTCGATACAGTAATAAAAGCAGACTATAAGACCGGCGCAGTTATAAATTTATATGTTAATAAAGCAATTTCTCAACAACTGTTTGTTGAATATAAAGGTAAAAAATATGCGGGTGTATCAATAGATGCAAACCACTTTAAAGTGTCTGTGCCGGAAATAAAAAGAGCTGGAAATGTAGATGCAGAGATCTATATTGGTGAAGATTTAGTGTCACATATTACAGTGAAAGCGGTTGGCAAGAGTGCATCAATGAATTCTGATTTTGATGATTTGATATAGATTGGGAGGTTCTCTGATGATTGATGAAAAGTTGCGAAGTTGTTTTGATGAAATGGTTGTCTACAAAGATTTAAAGAAAAGCAATTTCTTTAATGCACTTAGTTTGCCTTCATTTATGAGAGATTGGATTCTAAAAAAATTTGAAGATGAAGAAGGCAATTTTGATACTGAGCAGGTGACAGAATTTGTAAAAAAATATTTGCCCAAAAAAGAAGATTGGAATTCAATAAAAAACCGAGTTGTTATTGAACAGGAAAGAGTCAAGTTTCTTGCAAAGGTATCTGTAGATATTGATATAAAAACAAGCGAGATATCTTTTGCGTTGCCTGATTTTGGCCTGACATACAAAGATACCATTATTGAAGATTCTGTATGGCAAGAGTGTAAAGAAGACCTTATAGGTCAACATGAAACATGGGGAATGGTAGAACTGGGGTATAGGGCTCCTGATGATTTTGATTGGTCTTTTGAATATGAGAAAAAGGGGAGTAAATCAAAGGATGGGAAGCAGGGTAAGATTAAACTGGTTTCATTTAAAACGTTCTGTCCTTATCATATAGATCTTGAATACTATAAAGAAGCACGCAATGAGTTTACAGTAGATGAATGGATTGATGTGTTGCTTGGAGCTGTAGATTATAATGCAGAGGGATACGAGGGCGATACAGAAAAGAAACTCACAATGCTAACAAGGTTATTACCATTCGTAGAGAAGCGGCTTAATCTGATAGAATTGGCACCTAAAGGAACCGGGAAATCGTATTTATATGGTCGTGTAAGTCGATATGGATGGCTATCTAATGGCGGAGTAATGAGTCGCGCAAAGATGTTTTATGACCAGAGTAAACATATGGAAGGTCTCGTAGCAGCAAACGATTTTATTACGCTGGACGAAGTCCAGACAATATCTTTTTCAGATGTAGATGAAATGCGAGCAGCTTTAAAAGGGTACCTTGAGTCTGGAATTTATACTGTAGGTAATCATGAAGGAACAGCAGATGCAGGAATGATTCTTTGCGGTAATATTCGTAAAGAGATAATGGATTCTGATGGCTATAGTAATATGTTTGGAGAATTGCCAAAAGTATTTCATGAATCAGCATTGATTGACCGCTTTCACGGCTTTATAAAAGGCTGGAATATTCCGAGAATGAATGATGATTTAAAGGTGTCAGGATGGGCATTAAACTCAGAATATTTCTGTTCAATAATGCATGAATTAAGAAATGATATGAGCTATCGAGCGGTAGTTGATGAATTGGTACAAGTTCCTGAAGCGGCAGATACAAGAGATACTGAGGCAATAAAAAGGATTGCTACAGCGTATTTGAAATTGCTATTTCCAAATGTTCGGGCTCCAGGAGACATCTCTGTTCGTGATTTTAAACGGTATTGTTTAGATAGAGCAAGAAAAATGAGGGATACAATAAAGTACCAACTGGGTATATTGGATGTTGAGTTCCAAGGCAAGGACATTCCAAACTTTACTGTTTCTTCTCGATATGAGGAATAGGGTGGGGATATATGGCCATATGTTATGTATGTAGTAAGGAAGTATCTAAGAATGAGATTGGGCTTACCAAAAAGTTGATCAATAAAAATGCCAAAGATTACTATTGTATTAGTTGCATGGCAGAATACTTGGAAGTAACTGTAGAAGAGTTAGAAGATAAGATTGAAGAATTTAAAGACGAGGGATGTATGTTGTTTAAATGAAAGATTATATTTATGTTGATAATGCCGCCACAACTAAACTGGATGCCGATGCTTTTGAAGCAATGAAGACTTTTCTTTTAGATGAATATGGAAATGCGTCACAGCCGTATTCGTTTGCTAAAAATGCAAAAATGGCATTAAAACAAGCTCGTATTTCGATAGCAGAATGCATTAATGCAGAGCCTGAGGAGATATTTTTTACTTCGGGAGGTACAGAAAGCGATAATTGGGCAATAAAAGAGTTTGGAAGCATAAAAAATGAGAGGTATATTCTGACATCTGAGATTGAGCATCATGCAGTATTGAATGCTTGCAATAAGGTCGCAGGGGAAGGTAGACATGTTTTGCTGTTGCATGTAGATAGTAAGGGGATAGTGTCTGGTCAGGAGTTGCGAGATAAGCTGAAAGATATTCGGCGAAAAAATAAAAATGAATGTGATATATTAGTTAGCATTATGTTGGCAAACAACGAAATAGGCTCGATAGAGCCTATTTCTGAATTGGCTTGTATCGCACATGATTTTGGAGCTATTTTACATACTGATGCTGTTCAAGCAGTAGGGCATATACCTATTGATGTTAAAAAAATGGGGATTGACATGCTTTCTGCTTCTGCACACAAATTTAATGGACCTAAAGGGATTGGTTTTCTGTATAAGAAAAAAGGGGTTTGTATCTCAGCGCATAATGATGGAGGATCACAAGAATTAGGGCTCCGTGCAGGTACTGAAAATGTGGCTTACATAGTTGCCATGGCTACGGCACTTAAAAAGAATTGTGACCATATTGAGGACAATTGTATAAAGCTAAAGAAACTAGAAAGTATTTTTGTAAGTGGATTGGAGAATGCAGGAATAGATTTTATACGTAATGGAATAAACCAATTGCCGGGGAATGTCAGTATATCCTTTGCAGATTATAGTGGTGAGATGCTTTTGCATAGGTTAGATTTGAAGCATATATGCGTTTCAACGGGTTCGGCGTGTGATGGTGAGAGGACGCAAGTTTCACATGTTATAAAAGCTATTGGAGTTCCTGCGAAGTATGCACAGGGTACAATTAGATTTTCTTTTGGCCATAACAATACTGAGGAAGATGTTTGCAGTATAGTTGAGGCAATTTGGAAAATTATTGATGAAAAAGTGTAGGTGAAAATGATGGATATTTTTGATCCTATAAGTGATGACTTAAGTAAATATCAAGTTACAAGCGTGTTGAGCCCTGAACTATGGGAGCGGTTTAACTATGGGGGAACAAACGCTGACTATACAAAGTGGAAAAAAGGGAAAATGTTTGATGGAACTGGGGACTTACACTCTGATGTTAATAGTATTCCGTCGGATTGTGGAGGAATATATGCATATGCAATTGTTACTCCGGATATTATCCCAAATTGTGTAAGCGCAAAGTTTTGGGGTGTTGTGGACGAAAAATCCGGGGAATCTCCCGGATCTTTACTCATCTTTATTAACGCAGCATTCCTGAACTACAGGACT
>CAJOMI010000017.1 GCA_905235545.1 uncultured Lachnospiraceae bacterium
TCTGCAAGTTCCTGAAGAGCATCTTCATTAAATAGCTTTCTGGGTTGTTCCTTATTGATTTCAATGTCTTTAATTTTCACTTTTATTTCTGTAGGAATTGCCTTGATGATTTCTTTTGGTGTTTCTTTTATTGTTTCTGCTTTTTTTGCTTTTGGTTTTTCGGGTTGCTTTGTGTTAACCCCCAGCATAGTATCCAGGCCATTTCCTAATCCTCTTTTTGCCATATCTTCTCTCCTGTTTTCTCTGTTATTTTATTGATTATATCCTTAACGGAATTCGATTTCATTATATGTTTCACGTGAAACATTAATTCAAGTCTCGCTCGCGAGACTTGGTGCCGAATTTGCGACCGCTTTAGCGGTCTTCCTCTGCAGATCCGTGCGCATCCTCGCGGAGCGTATATCTCAGACAGGGATTGAATCGAACTCCGCCTGAGATAAGTTTGTTGCCCCTGCCTTCGCTCTGCTTAGAGGCGTGGGGTCATCTTCGTCTTAGATATATGCATTTGCTATTACTTCATCTGCAAGAAGGCGATAACTTTCTGCACCCTATTATCATAAGTAATGATTGGCATACCGTGACTAGGTGCTTCTGCCAATCGAACGTTTCTTGGTATAATGGTTTTATATATATTTTGTTTTAAGTTGTCTTTTACATTCTCCACAACCTGTAAGGAAAGATTTGTTCGCGAGTCATACATAGTGAAGACTACGCCTTCAATCTTTAAATTTTTATTTAATTTCTGTTGTATTAATTCAATGGTATATATTAACTGTGATAATCCGTCCAGTGCAAAAAATTCGCATTGTATCGGGACAATAACCGTATTTGCTGCTGTCATGGAATTTATAGTCAGCATACCAAGAGCAGGAGGACAATCAATAATGATATAATCGTATTTATTCTTGATTTTTTGAAGCTGTTTTTTTAACACATATTGCATATCCGGTTCGCCTATAAATTCTACTTCTGCACCGGCTAAATATCGATTAGAAGGCAACAGGTTCAGTCCCGGAAATACATTAACTAATAATGCTTCTCCGATATTACAATTATCACAAAATACATCATAAATCGTATATTTTAATTCATCTTTATTGATGCCAAATCCCGTTGTCAGATGTCCTTGCGGATCCATGTCGACAGCCAGAGTTTTAAATCCTTTTTCTGCCAGACAGGCTGCAAGATTGATAGATGTGGTGGTTTTTCCAACTCCACCTTTCTGATTAGCAATTGCAATTATTCTTCCCATTGTGTTTTCTTCTTTCTTTAGAATAATTAAGGTATCACGTCGACTTGCGTCTCCGTGTATTTTTCGCAAAATATCGATTTGTGCAAGCACAATCGCTACTTTGCTCATTTTATCACACTTTAGGGAAATAGAAAAGACGATATATAGTAAATTATATGAAATTTGATACAAGGTGTAGAAAACAAGGGGAATGTTTCACGTGAAACATTCCCCTTATCTTGTCATAAAGTCAAGACTCTTTTCGCTGATATACAATCTTCCCGTTACATATGGTATATTGAACTTCTCCAATAAGAGTTTGTCCTTTGAAAGGTGTATTGTCTGACTTTGAAGCGGAGTCAGATATTACATGGGAGTGCTCATTGAAGATAACCAAATCAGCCGGACCACCCTCGGCAATATATCCGCAGTCAAGGTGATACATAGTTGCAGGATTGATGGTCATTTTCTCTAATAATTCCATATAGGTTAGAGGTCCATTTTTTACCAGATTGGTAATGCCAAGAGCTAGAGAAGTCTCTAATCCAATGATACCGCTTGGCGCTTCTGTTATTGGTTTCTCTTTTTCTTCTGCACTGTGAGGAGCATGGTCTGTAGCGATAATATCTATGGTATTATCTTTTAAACCGGTAATGATTGCCTGACGATCTTTCTCAGTACGAAGAGGAGGATTCATTTTTGCTAAAGTACCATGTTCAATGACGGCATCTTCTGTTAGAGAAAAATGATGCGGTGTAGCTTCGGCATGAATATTTAGCTGTTGAGAAATTTCCATAGAAATAATTGGTCTTTCTGATTGCTCCAGTTCCATAAGATCAATCAATTCTTCCTGTAACTTAGGAGCAGGAGGTGTCATGTGTTTTCGCTTCATCATTTCAAACTTGGACTGACGTACCAATTCGACGCCCTCTTTGGTGCTGATATGTTGAATATCAATTGGGGCATCGAGTTTCATCGCGAGAGACAAATCTCTGGCAATCATGTCAATTTCCGCAGCGCGAGGAGAACCAATGATATTATAATAGTCCGAAGCTTTACCATGGTTGATTCCATTCTCGGAGATGAGAGCGGGATTCTCTTCATGGAAACTTAAGGGAACATTGAGCTCTTTTGCATTCTTCATAGCAGCAGTTACAATATTTTCATCTAACAAAGGGATTCCATCATCGGTAAAACCAACAGCGCCGTGTTCCTTTAAGGAATGCATATCCGTCAGGTCTTTTCCTTGAAGCCCTTTGGTAACAGTGGCACAGGTCCATATATGAATATTGGTTTTCTTGCACCTATTAACTACGTATTTCAATGTATCTAAATTGTCCACTACCGGTTTTGTATTTGCCATCAGAACGATTGTTGTGAACCCGCCTTTTGCAGCGGCTTGCGCACCGGTAAAAATATCTTCTTTATAAGTGAATCCCGGATCCCGAAAATGCACATGCACATCTACAAGTCCGGGTGCGATCATCATATTGTCAGCATAGATAATCTGGAGATCTTCTCGTTCTTCTTCCGTCAGATCAATTTCCATGATAAAGGATGCGATTTTGACGATCTTATCTTTATTGATCAAAATATCATAGATTCCTTTTCGACCGGATTGAGGGTCGATGAGATATCCATTTTTTATTAGAAGCATAAAGTACCTCCTTTTTCATTTAATCCGGATTTCCTTTTACATCTGTTCCGGACACTGGATTCCCAACAGGTCAAGGGCATCTTTCAGGGTTTTCTTGGTGAGTGCAACCAGTTTCGCTCTTGCATTGCGAAGTTTTTCATCCTCGACATTGACACGGCATGCATTGTAGAAGCGGGAGAAGGATTGTGCTACATCCATTGCGAAGCGGGCTACAACAGAAGGCTCGTAACGCTCGGCTGCGTCAAGAACCACTTCAGGAAAACGGTTGATCTCCCTGATCAGTGCAATGGCTTCTTCATCTAACAACAGACTATAGTCAATATCTGCATTTTCATCATAAGAAACTGTACGAAGTATGCTGGCACAACGACAGTAAGTATATTGTACATACGGTCCCGTCTCACCGTCAAAGTTCAAAACCTTATCCCATTTGAAGGAAACATCCTTGATTCTCTGGTTGTAGAGATCGTGGAAAATGATAGCACCTACTCCGACAATCTTTGCCACCTCGTCCTGATCGGCAAGATCCGGATTCTTTTCCGCAATGATGCCTGTTACTTTGTCGATGGCTTCCAACAAAATATCTTCGGCGTAGATAATGTTACCGCTTCTGGTAGAAAGCTTGGCGCCTTCCAGACTGACCAGTCCGTATGGAATATGAACAAGCGAGTCTTTTGCCCAATCATTTCCAAGTAATTCCACGACTTTGAATACCTGTGCAAAGTGCAGTTTCTGTTCCTGCCCGGTTACATACAGACATTTTTCAAAATTCCATCTCTCTTTGCGGTAGAAGATCGCTGCAAGATCGCGTGTTGCATAGATGGAGCTTCCGTCTTTTTTGGTAATAAGACACGGAGCCATATCATATTCCTCTAAGTCTACGATCTGTGCACCCTGACTCTCTTTTAACAGGCCGGCATCCTGAAGTCGTTTCACAACATCTGCGGTCTTATCCCGATAGAAGCTTTCTCCGAGATAATGGTCGAATTCCATGTTAAGCAATTCATAAGTGCCCTTATATTCTTTCAAGCTGATATCGACAAACCACTGCCAGATTTCCAGCGCTTCCTGATTGCCCTGCTCCATCTGATTGAACCATTCTCTTGCCTGATCATTCAGGGAATCATCCTTTTCTGCTTCTTCATGGAACTTGACATACAGACGCATCAGTTCTGCAACGCCGTCTTTTTCTACGGCTTCTTTACTTCCCCAGGACTTGTATGCGACGATCAGCTTTCCAAACTGGGTACCCCAGTCGCCTAAATGGTTGATTCGCTCTACCTTGTAGCCTAATTTGCTGTATATTTTATAGAGTGAGTTTCCGATAATAGTGGTACGCAGATGTCCCACATGGAAATTTTTAGCCACGTTTGGAGAAGAGTAGTCGATACAGATGGTTTTTCCTTCACCAATGGTGGAAGAACCAAAGTTATCCACATCTTCCTGCTCAATCATGGATTTTACAAACATTTCCTTCTTTAAAAAGAAATTGACATACGCGCCTTTTACTTCTACATGATCCAGAATTTCAACATCGGTAATCTTTTCCGCAATCTCAGCGGCAATCATCGGTGGCGCTTTGCGAAGTGTCTTTGCAAGCTGAAAACAAGGGAAAGCATAGTCTCCCATATCTGCTTTCGGCGGGATCTCCAGGAGATTTGCTACAGTCTCCTGATCTAAATCTGCGACAGTTGCTATTAACTGAATAATCTGTTCCTTCATAATATATATATCCTCTCTTATTTATTATTATTTAAGCGTTTGCGAAACTTCCTTATTATTAAAATTGAATCCATTGTGCATATGATATAGATTCCATAAGCAGACCTTGGCGCAGGCGATGGAACTATATCATATGCACAATTAACCAAAATCAGAATTTCGCAATCACCTATTATAGAATTACCTGAATTTGATCAGTAGCGGACCGGAAATGAGAACCGAACATCTGTCCCGGCGACCAGATCGCCATGAATCTGCAGATTGCCATCCAATTGATATATGATTTCATGGAGCAGATGCAGACCGGAATACCATTCTGCCCGGTCAAGATAATCCTCCGGAATACCGATTCCATTGTCATGAATTGCGACATCGATCAGTCGATTGCTGATGGATATCTTTGCGATTACTTCGGTTGCATTGGCATGTTCAAATATGTTATCAAAAATTTCTTTTAACATCTGGATCAGGCGCAGATTGATAAAACGTGGGAAATTGGTATCCGTATCTGTACAGTCACATGTAAATACGAGCATACAATCACTGTGTTGTTTTTGATACTTCGTGATCAATCGTTCTATCTGCTCTTTGATCGGTCGTTTGGCATCCATATTGTAATACATGCGATCCAAGACGTTATCCAAGGAATGTAAGATTGTTCTTTGAGAAGAGGAAAGCTCGTCCAGTGTCACTTTTGCCCGATCCGGATCGGAGAGGAGCATCCATTTCAATCCATCCAATTTGTTGAAATCTGTCTCCAATTCCTGTCGGACTCGCTGGTCAAGAAAGGCCGCCAGCCTGTAATTGGCATAGTCTTCTAACATGAGCAGACTGTAATTGTGAGCGGTATTGTTTGTAGTATCTGCCTCTTCAATAAATTCAAATGCATCCTCCATGTTGTCGTCAGTGTCTTCGCCCGGATCAAAAAGGATATGAATATATTTCTGTGCTCGGGAGAGTAATTTCGTCTGCTTTTTGTAAAAAGAAATATCCGATTCCAAATTGGCGATCCGTTGTTCAAGGAGTTTTTGCTCCTCTTTTAAATCTTCGATCTTTAGAGCAAGCTGAGATTCTTTTTCCGCAGATGCATCATCGTTTTTGGCAACAGCGGAAAAGACATCCCGTCGATGATCTACATGGTTGGTATAGAGAGACTTTGTTTTTTCCAGCGTCTCAATCTGGATATTTAATTCAAATAATTCTGTTTTCAATCCCTGAAGACTCTCCAGATTATGAATATAAATCTGGGTAAAATAATCAAGGGTTATGGAATTTGCTTCCGCTATCACACGGTATGAACGATTCTCTTCATTTTCCATATATATTCCTCACTTATCCTTTGTTCCATAGCTAATAGTGAAACGCCTTATTAAAATTAAATCTACATTTAAAAGTAGTAATCATTATTTCGTTTTCTTTTTCCGGAAGACCTTCTTTTTCGTTTGCGCTTTTCATGAGAACCATACCTCCTGTGTCTGCGACCGCCATGTTTCGCATTCCAGATCAATTTTGAAAGAATGAGGTACAACACCAAAATACACAACAGAGATGCGATTACAATAAGAATCACATACAGCACTTTTCCAAACGGTTTTTTGAAAAAGCTATGTGTATCCGTGGATTCACTCGTGTTCAAACGGGGCGAAAAATGCGGGCTTGAAGTTGTGATCAGAGTGGATCCCATTACTTCTCCCTCATAGCTAAATTGAATTTCGCCAAGAGCGTTGTTTTGCTGTTCATCATATAATATGACGGAATGTTCGATCTTTGTAGTGTCCAAGGATTTGTTGACGAGCAGAGAGTAATTGTTATCCACTTTCAGATCAACCAGATCATGATCTAAGCTATCATAAAAATTTTCCAATAGGACATTCTTTGTTTCTTCGGCATCCGCCTGCGTTTCAAAATAGAAATCCGACAGCGGATAAAAATAGGTATAATTGTTATAGCAGTAGTTATATAATGCTTTGGAATCCGTATAGGCATATTTGGCACCGTCACAATCCATGATGACACAAATAAGTTCCAGACCATCTTTCTTGGCATAAGTGACCAACGTGTTATTGGAAACCGTTGTATATCCGGTCTTGCCGCCCTCACAGTATTCATAGTAATACGGCTCGGAGGGGTTGATCATTTTGTTTCCATTCCAAAGAGGTCGTGTCTCATCGGTAAGGTTTGTTGCAGGCACTTCATAGAACAGAGTGCCTGCAATTTCACGAAATTGATCATTTTGCAAAGCGTATCGGGTGATCAGTGCCATGTCATAGGCAGTTGTATAGTGATTCTCATCCGGAAGGCCGTTCGGGGTGACAAAATGGGTGTCCTGACAGCCGATTTCTTCAGCCTTTGCATTCATTAATTTGGCAAATGATTCAATGTCACCTGCGACATATTCTGCAAGCGCGTAGGCGCATTCGTTAGCGGAATTGACCATGGTCGCATAAAAAAGATCACCGAGGGAGACCTGTTCCCCGACATCCAGACCAATCAGAGAGCTGTTTCGGTCAACACCCCAAATTGCATTCTCAGACATGGTGATCGTTTCATTGAAATCAGGATTTTGTTCCAGAGCAAGAGCAACGGTTATGATCTTGGTAATGCTGGCAGGATATTTCCGGTCATACGCATTCTTTTCGAAAAGGATCTTGCCGGTCGCTGCATCCATAACAATGGCTGAGTTGGAAACCAGATCCGGCTGAAGTGAAATATCATTTGGATATTCCGTGGTCTCCGGATGTTCGGTTGCCGGTTCTTCTCCATCCTGCAATTGTTCTGCAAATGAGGAAATGGAACATGTAAATATCAATAAAATTGCCACAAAAAAGGCAGTGATGTTTCGCATGGATACACTCCTTTGATCAAAAAACATAATTAAAATTATTTTAGTATATCTAAAGAAGTGTGTCAACTGCCGTTATCTACTTTGTATTTCCTGTTTTAATTTTTTCTTATGTTCATACATTTTTTTGTCGGCAAGAATCTCTTTGGATAAGAGATCATCTTTGGAAAAGTCGCATTCAGCCATGCCATATGCAATTGAAAGTGGAATGGCCGGTTTGTGCGCTGCGTTATATGCCGCAATACATTTTGCCAATTGGTCTTCACAGTTCCGATACAAATCGGTTGGCTGGGTTTTTTTATCGTCCAACAGAATAATGGCTGCAAACTCATCCCCTCCGGTACGAAAGACCCTTCCGTATTGTCCGAAACTTTCTTTAATGGCGTTTGCGCCGGCTTTGATCAATGCATCCCCCATGGGATGTCCGTAGTAATCATTTGTCTTTTTTAAATTATTGATATCAAATTCAATATATATACATTTTTCGGTTTCTTTTTTTTGCAATTTGTTCTCATATTCATTAAAGGAGAGGCGGTTTTCCACTCCGGTCAGAGGATCCTCGTGAGCGAGGTGACGCATGATATTCATCTCACGATTCTTATGTGCCATAAGAATAAATTCGTGGATTTCATTGGAAGCCAGTATGATTACGAAGAACAGATAGCCAAATCTGGAGAATCTGGAAAAACTGGCAAGTCTGTTGGCACCCGGTGTGTCAATGATATAATAAAAGACAAAATCTGCGATTCCGCTTGCCATAAGTATAAAGTACGCCAGATGAACAAAAAACATGTTCTTTTGCCCGGAACGATATCCTTTCTTTTTGTGTATAAAAAGATAAATGGATGCAAAGACAGTGATCAAAAAGATCAGGTGGGTAAGAGGAAGGAGATCATGATAATCCAGGCGATTACTGATCAGACCGACAAAATGCAGAATTAAATTGAAATAGGAAAGCCCGATCACGGTAAATACGATTCTGCTTTCAATTTGATCGGTCAGACAGGCGATCAGAGTAATCCACGGAATCGTCAGAGTGATCAGGGCCAGGTAATTGATCATTCTGATCTGTCCGGGATTCTCGGCAAGCAACCCGGTCAGATATATTCCGCTAACGATCCACAGGCTCAGCGTTTCGGCCAGATTGCCAAGGGATAAGAGTTCCAGCTGTTGTTCGGAATTGCGATACAGAAAAAGACTGGAGAAGATGAGGAGAAATCCGATGCATAACATAAAGTGAGAAAGGGTAATGGTGACAAAATTTGTCCGAACAGAAGATAGCAGATAGTCAGCCCCACCTTGAAAATACAGATCACTTATTCCTGCCCACATAGTGCCGTTGCAGGTATCTTCCAGTTGAATCGTAAGAGTAGCTTCGCCGGTAAAATACGGAATGTCAACGATGAAGATACCGTTTCCGTTAGCTGTTCCGTAAAGGGGATGATGCTCCGGATCATAATTGTAGATTACACGGTCATCCAGAAGAATGGAAAGATTGATATTGGACGCAATAAAACACAGATTGGCGGATTGCAATTGTTCCGCGTTGATCTTTCGGGAAACGGAGGCATGATTTGAAGTGTATTGTATATCGGAAAGATCCGCAGGAGTCCCGTCCGCATAGTACCATTCCTGATCGGCCGGTATTCGAACAGGGTCAGTTTGACCGACTGCCGGCGTTTTCGTAAAGATGATAGAGACGGAAGCGAACAGAACCAGAAAACCGAGTAAAAAATTGCTGTATAAAATGAATTTTTTCATAGTCTGTTCACCTCCTCTTTCTGTTCAGCATCGTTTCCTGAATGGGACTTATGTTTGTATTCGTACATTTTCGTATCTGCTGCAATTTCTTTTTCCCTCAGATCATCGGTTGTAAAGTCACATTCCGCCATACCGTAAGAGGCGGCAAGAGGTATCTGTGGATGATGCTCTTCATTGTACTGTGCGATCGCTTCTTTCATCTGCTTGACGCATTTATCGGAAAGTGAAGCAAGAGTATCGGATTCCGATACAAGAATGGAAATAAATTCATCGCCGCCGATACGAAATACTTTGCCATATTGACCAAAACTGTCTGCGAGAATCGATGCAAACGCCTTGATGATCGCATCCCCTTCCATATGTCCGCAGGTATCATTTATTTTTTTTAAATTGTCAATGTCGAATTGAATAATGAGTCCGTTACCGGTCTTTCGAAGAGAGAGTTCATCTTCAAATTCATTGAATGCAAGACGGTTGTCCAGACCGGTCAGACCGTCTTCATGGGCAAGCCGACGCATGATTTCGATTTCATGGTAATTTTTTGAAACAATAAAAAATTCATTTATTTCATAGTAGAAAAGAAGGATAACAAAAATTAAAAATCCAAATCGGGAGTATCTCGCAAAATCATGCAGATGAACACGGTAATAGGAGATCAAATCCAAAAGTCCGCTCGCTATCAATATTAAAAATGCAACTTGTAAGAGAAAGGTTTGTCTTTTTGTCTTTTTTATAATTTTTCCATAGCGGATGATCAGGTAAATCGCCAGACAAATGGAACAGAGAAAACCGATATGGGATAAGAGTAACAAGTTGTGAATGTCATTGTATCCGCTGATCTGCATCGCAAATTGATAGATCAAATTCGCGAAAGTATAAAACAGCATAAAGATCAGTGACTTGTTCCGGGGTTGTTTGATCAGGCAGGACACAAACGTAACGCCAAGAACAGGAAACAGGATCAGAGCCATGTGGTTGATAAGGCGTATATATGCCGGGTTGTCTACGATCAGACCTATAAAATAGGAACTGGAGAGAATCCACAGGCTCAGGCTCATCGCGAAACTGCCAAGGGAGAGCATTTCCAATTTTTGTTCCCGATAACTGTTAAAAATCAGTCCCAGTACCATGATTGCGAATCCGGCTATAAGAGTCATAAAAGAAATAAAGAATTTTAAATAATCGGATGTAATATGGGTAAAGAGGTAGCGGAAACTATCCGAAAATTCGGCATCCTGAAATCCGGCCCAATTCTGTCCGCCGCTCGGGACGGTTGCTTCAATGGTAAGTTCAGCCGTTTCGGTAAAGTGTGGAATCTCTATCGTATGTAAATAAATGCCATAGGTATAACCGTATATGGAATCGAGCTCCGGGCGATAGTCATAGATCAGATCGTCATTCAGATATACAGAAAAATCTGCCGTCTGTGAGATAAAACACAGACCGGAAGATGTAACGGATCCTGCGTTTATGGTACGGGAGATGGTTGTCCGATCGGATATAAATTGAAGATCGGAAAGCATTGCGGGAGACCCATCTTCATAATGCCAGCCGGTATCTGCAGGCATACTTTGAAAACCAAACGTGCCGATAATTGGCAATTTGAGTATCAATAAGGAGACCGTGACAAAAAAGAGCAATATGGCGAGTATTAAATTTCCGATGAAAAGTGTTTTTTTCATGGCAATCTTTCCCCCATTGATTAATAGAGCGTGCTTAACTTATATTATACTCGCATCTTTTTGTATTCGCAATTGTTTATGAAATATTTTTCTTATAGAATTTTCCTTGAGGGTTACTGTTCTGACTTAATGACATTGTGATGGAACGGTAACCGGAGCATTTTTTTCAGGGATGGTTGATTATTATCGGAAAATATATTACAGTTAAGGATGCATTACAAGATTATAAATGAGTCTTGATATTTGAGGAGATTGAATGATGAAGGGACGAATGAACAATCATACGAAAGGAATTTTATGTATTATAGCGGCGGCGTTTGGATTTTCATGGATGACGATTCTTGTGAGAATGTCAGGAGATCTTCCTACGATGCAGAAGGCTTTTTTCCGAAATGCAGTTGCGGGAATAGTTGCAATCGCAATGATCATCAGGTCGGGAGAGGGACTTCATATTGAACGGAAGAATTGGGGAGACCTGTTTTTTCGATGTCTGTTCGGGACCTCCGGATTGATCGCAAATTTTTATGCCATTGATAAATTGGATATCGCAGATGCCAATATGTTAAATAAACTTTCTCCTTTTTTTGCAATTCTTCTTTCCATTCCCATTTTGAAAGAGAAACCGTCGAGACGGGATATACTTGCAACGGTTGTGGCATTTGTCGGGGCGCTGTTTATTATCCGGCCGACCGCAAACTTAAGAGTAATACCGGCACTGCTGGGTCTCTATGGAGGATTTGGAGCGGGAACCGCATATGTGTTTGTGCGTAAACTTGGGAAAAAGGGAGAGAAGACAGCGGTAATCGTCATGTGCTTTTCACTCTTTTCCTGTCTGGTATCCGGTCCGTTTTTGTTGTTCTGTTATCATCCGATGTCGTGGAAACAGCTGTTATGTCTGGTTATGGCGGGCGTTGCGGCATCTGTGGGACAGTTTGGAATTACAACGGCGTATAAATTCGCGCCGGCAAAGGATATTTCCGTTTTTGATTATACGCAGGTCATCTTTGCGGCAATCTGGGGTGTTCTGCTGTTTGATGAAATACCGGTATTATATAGCATAATCGGATATGTACTGATCATCGGAACTGCCGTAGTCAGATGGTATCAGAGAGACCGATAGCATCATCCGGTCCGGCTGTAATCGATGACGGCATCGTGATTCTTATTCCAGCCCCTTTTGTTTGCGCTTGTTGGCATACATTTTCTTGTCTGCCAGGATTTCCCTGTTTGTGAGATCATCCGTTTCAAAGTCGCAGATAGCCATGCCGTATGCGATGCTGAGCGGAACAGGAGGGTTTTCTTCTTTATTGTATGCATCCATCCGGTTAAGGAATTTTTCTTCGCAGTTCATGTAGAGGGACGTGGAAGAATGACTCATATTATCCAATGGGAGGATGGCGACAAATTCATCGCCGCCGGTTCGGAAAACGCATCCATACTGTCCGAAACTGTTTGCGATGGCATCGGCTCCGGCGATGATCATTTTGTCCCCGGCCATGTGTCCGTGGTTGTCATTCATGGTTTTTAACCCATTGATGTCAAACTGGACCACAATACATTTTCCGCTGTTTTTTTCCTGCAGACGCGCCTCGTATTCATTAAAAGAGAGCCGGTTTGGTAAACCGGTCATTCCATCCCGGTGTGCAAGGCGGTCCATAAGCTGCATTTCCTGATTTTTCTGAGCCATAAACAGAAGTTGATGAAGCTCATATCCCGATAAAATAATGATATAGATAAATAGTCCGTATCTGGAAAATCGGGACACGTCTTCGGAAACGCCGGTGTAATACTGAATCAGATCGATAACACCGGTTGTCATTAGGACGGTATATGCCAAAAAGACGACGATATCCTGAATGTTCGCTGTATTTCGCAACCGAATCCAACAAATTCCCAAACAGGCGGAGACACAGACGCTTAACACCAAAATAATATGGCTTGGAAACAGCATTTGGTGATAATCAAACACATTGCAGGCGGATAGTGTCAATTGGATGAACAAATTCAAAAGAGAGAGAACGATAATCCCTTTTACCAGTTTGTTTTTCAGTTGTCCGGTTACCTTTGCAACTAATGTTATCCATGGAATTGGAACGACAATCAGTGCAAGGTAGTTGAGCATACGTATATAGCCAAAGTTGTTAGTGAACAGGCTGCTGAAATAGTTGTTGGTACCGATCCAGAGACTCAGAATCATGGACAGGGAGCCAAGAGAAATCAATTCTATTTTCCGGTCCGACTGGTTTTCGGTCAGGATGCCGATTGTCAGAAGGAACACACCGGAAAAAAAGATGAAAAGTAAAAGCAGGCTCTCTGATAGATTATCGTAGATGACAGAGAGCAGATATTTCGATCCGGTTTCAAAATAACAGTTCTTAAATCCGGACCATCGGTCTCCGGATGAGATATCATGGGCGCGGATGATTAAATCAGCCTGTCCCTCAAAATGAGGAATTGCGACACAGTGAAGGGATGTTCCATACGGATCGCCATAGAGAAATTGATGTGACACATGACGATCATACAGTTTGGAATCATTTAAATAAATCGTAAAATTGATATTGGTCGCGATAAAGCAAAAGTTGGCGGATTGTAGTTCGTCGGCGGAGATTGTACGGTGTAATTCGACCTGATCTGCACTGTATTTAAGATTGGAAAGGGTCGCAGGAGAGCCGTCTTCGTAAAACCAACCGTTATCTGCAGGTATCTGAACCGAATTGGACTGAGGGTTGATTGGAGTTGTGAACAGACAGATACCCAAAGACAAAAGCAATATGAATAGTCCAGCTATGAAGTTTCCGATTATTAAAGCCCATTTTTTCATAGTATCTTTTCGGTGTACATTTCCGTATCCATCAGAGTACGCCGATCCTTTCTTAATTGGTGCGTTTTATTTTTCGTTTTTGTTCATACATCCTGTTGTCCGCCAATATTTCCTGATTCACCAATGTATCCTTTGAAAAATCACAGTGCGCAGTACCGTAAGCGATCGAAAGGGTATTGGCAGAATCCGTATTTGTGTTGTGACGTCTGATCGAGGACATCAGTTTCTTGATGCACATCGAATATTGAGAGGATACATCACCGTGATCAGAGTAAAGGATCGCAATAAATTCATCGCCACCGATTCGAAATACTCTGCCGTATTTTCCGAATGTAGCGGACAAAAAGGAAGCAAATGAGCGGATGATCTGATCTCCGTTGATATGACCAAAGGTGTCGTTCGTATTTTTCATATTGTTGATATCAAACAGTGTGATGGTACAGACTCCCTTCTTCCTGCTCTCTAATTCCCGCTCGTATTCATTGAATGCGAGGCGGTTCTCAAGGGAAGTCAATCCGTCCCGGTGGACAAGTTGACGGGTCAGATCATTCTCGTTGGTTTGGTGAAATGCGGTTATAAATTCTCCCGTTTCGTAATATAGCAGCAGTAACAGAAAGAAAAAGAGTCCGAATCGCGTAAACCGGGCATTGTCACTTGGATGCGCAATATAGTATGAAATCAGATCCGCAATTCCGCTCGCGATCAAAATGACCGCGGATGTCGTTATAATGACAGAAGCTTTTTTTTCTTTTTTCTTCTTCGCTCCACTATAAAGGTTATTTTGAATGAGGAGAATAACACATAGAAGGATGGAGAGAAGGAAACCTGCGTGGGAGAATGGCAACATATCATGATAATCGGCATATCCGCGCAGACACATATAAAATTGAAACGTGACATTAATTATAGTATAAAACAGAGAAACCAACAGCAATCTGCTCTGTGTGTTTTTCAAAACACAGGCAAGAAATACAACACCGAAGAACGGGAAGAGCATAAGGGTTGTAAAATCAATCAGACGTGCCGCTGCAGGATTGCCGCATAGGAGTCCCAAAAACTCCGAGGAGGACAGAATCCAAAGGCTCAGGCACAAAGAAAAACAACCCAGAGAGATCATCTCCGGCTTCTGTTCCCGGTGGCTGTTGAAAATAAGACCCAGAATCATCATGCCAAATCCCACGATTAACGAAAAAAAAGAAATAAAAAACGGAATCAGGTTTGACGAAAAATAATCAAACAAATAGTGAAAACTATCGTCAAAACGGGCGTTATAAAATGAAATTTGTATAGGGTCGTCTATGGGATTCTCTGCTTTCAGTGTTAAAACCGCAGTTCCGGTAAAGGACGGAATCGGAATGGTATGAAAAGCGCTTCCATAGGTATTGCCATAAATTGCATTGACTTTGGGATGAAAGTCATAGATCAGTGTGTCATCTAAGTAAACAGAAAAATATGCGGTTGATGATGTAAAGCATAAACAGGTGGACTGCATCTTATTTGCATCGATGGTTCGGGAAACCGATGTTTCGTTATTGCGATAGTTCAGATGAGAAAGATTGGCAGGTGTACCATCCTTATATAACCAGCCAAAGTCTGCATTTTCGGAATAGACATAGGTCTGTCCGGTGATTGGATTTTTGATGAAAAATCCGATACATGAAATGATAAGGATTAATATAGCGATGGTAGTATTGACAGCCAGAAGAGATTTCTTCATAATTTTGGTATCCTTTGTTTTAGTTAAAGTCTATATCGTCTAGTCTAAACTCTATTATAAACATTTGATGTAAATCTGTAAATGAAAAGTTGTAACGATTCAGAGCCGTGCTGAAAACAGACAGTTCTGAATCAATGTCATTTACTTAAGCCGGACGTTGCCGGATATGCTATATGTTTTCCATTTCGGGCACGCTTTCGCTTAACTTTAAACGCAACGGTACTAAAC
>CAJOMI010000018.1 GCA_905235545.1 uncultured Lachnospiraceae bacterium
CTGTAATTTAATATAACCTTCAACTTTCTTAGCCATAATTCGTCTTTCCTCCTAATTCATGTGGTCAATCGGGACTTGCCCTCCCACTACTGAATTCATATCCTTCATGAATTCTTTTTGCTTTTCATAATTGGATGCCATATTCGCACTTTTATAAAAATGCGTCATATTCATCATAAATTACTTCATTAATCAATCTTTGAAACATCCATAAAACTGATTTCCACAGATGTTGCCCGACCAAATATATCAACTTCGATCGTAACTGCCTGTTTCGCCTGGTTGATATCCGTAACCGTACCAACTGTGCCTTCCCAGGCACCGGATACTACCTTGACGGTATCGCCAAGTTCCACATCAATCTCCATCTCCGGAACCCTGATTCCAAGATTCTTCATTTCTGCCTCTGTCAGTGGCACTGGTTTGGATCCCGGTCCTACAAACCCGGTCACACCTCGCGTATTACGAACCACATACCATGTTGCATCGTTCATAATCATATTGATCAGCACATAGCCAGGGAACATTTTCTTTGAAACTTGTTTCTTGGTACCGTTTTTCAATTCCACAACGTCCTGTAACGGAACCAGTACTTCAAAGATCTGATCCTGTAATTTTCGATTCTCTATGGTCTTTTCAATATCCGCTCTAACCTTGTTCTCATAGCCGGAATACGTATGGGCTACATACCATCTCGCTTCGTTGTTATTCTCTGCTTCTGACATATAATCACCCACCTTAACCAATAATGAATGTCAGTCCGACCTGCAGCAACCAGTCAATCGCTGAAATGATACATCCGATCGCGATTGCTGAAATGATAACTGCAACAGATTGTTTTCCAAGAAGTTTTTTATCAGGCCAAACAATTTTACGGAATTCACCCTTCAACTCAGTGAAAAAGCTTCTCTTAAAAGCTGTTGATTCCTTTTCTTTTCCCATAATGATCTCCTCCGAACATTCTGATTATTTGGTCTCTTTGTGTAACGTATGAGTCTTACAGAACGGGCAATACTTCTTTGTTTCCATACGCTCTGTGTGAACTCTCTTGTCTTTTGTCAGATTGTAATTACGCTGTTTACACTCTGTACATGCCAATGTGATCTTAACTCGCACAACTTCCACCTCCATCTTATTTATTTGACTTTCTTTTGCCTGCAAACTCAAGCGTTAATAGATCTGAAAATTTGCACACAAAAAAAAAGCCTCGACCACTGTCGCATTCATTACAATAACAGAAACAAATTGAAAAGTCAAGCAAAATGCCTTACTTTCCGGAATTCTTTTTGTCATCTCTCCTGAAAGTGTAACTTGTAAATCACAACACTCTATATTATAATGAAAAAACAGGAATGCTTATTTACTTTCCTGTCAACCATTGATTTCGTCTTTCTGACAGACAAATCATAGCGTATCATATTATGGAAGAGGGATATAACATTATGTATCAGATTGATTTTAACAAACCAATTCATGTTCATTTCATCGGGATCGGCGGCATCAGCATGAGCGGATTAGCCGAGATTCTGTTAAAAGAGAATTTTAGAATCAGTGGCTCCGATGCCAAAAGCTCCGAGATTGTGGATCATTTAATTTCTCTCGGTGCAATCATCAACATCGGACAATGTGCGGCAAACATTTCCGATGATATTGATCTGGTTGTATATACTGCTGCCATCCACAAAGACAATGAAGAGTTTGCAGCCTGTGTCGCCAAGGGGATACCGATGTTAACCAGAGCACAGCTACTCGGGCAGATTATGAATAACTACAAATATTCTGTTGCAGTATCCGGCACGCATGGCAAGACGACAACGACCTCAATGTTGAGCCAGATTTTTATAGAAGCAGATGTCGATCCGACCGTATCGGTGGGCGGTATCTTGGATTCCATCGGTGGCAACATCCGTGTCGGCAAGTCCGACTATTTTGTGACGGAAGCCTGTGAATACACGAACAGTTATCACGCATTTTATCCTTATATCAGTATCATATTGAATGTAGATTCCGATCATCTGGATTTCTTCAGCGGGATTGATGAGATTATTGAAAGTTTCCACACCTTTGCCACAAACCTTCCGGAAAACGGAACATTGGTCGTAAACGGAGATATGGATTGTCTGCCACAGGTTATTCGTGATTTAAATACCAATATCCTCACCTTTGGTCTTGGCGAGAACAACCAATACACCGCGGTCGATATAGAATCCGACGAAAACGGACATATGAATTATACCCTTGTGGTAGATGGTAAACGTGCGGAACAGGTTCATCTCAACATTGGCGGTATTCACAATGTAACCAATTCTTTGAGCGCGATTGCAGTGGCAGATCTGCTTGGTATCGAGCGGGAGTTCTCTCTTGCAGGTCTTGCCAGCTTCGGTGGTGCCCATCGACGCTTTGAGCGGAAAGGGACGCTGGGAAACGTAACCGTTATTGACGACTATGCACATCACCCGACAGAGATCAAGGCAACACTTACCACCGCGATGAATACCCCGCACAATGAACTCTGGGTGGTCTTCCAACCGCACACCTACACCCGTACTCATGCCTTGTTTGATGAGTTTGCGGATGCTTTAAAGGGATTTGACCATGTTCTTTTAGTCGATATCTACGCTGCAAGAGAGAAAGATACCGGTCTGGTTCATGCCAAAGATCTGGCTGCCCGCATTAAAGAACTGGGGACTGACGCCCGATATTTCAGTTCCTTTGACACCGCAGAAAATTATTTATTATTAAATTGCAAAAAAAATGATTTGTTGATAACTATGGGGGCCGGAGACGTTTATTTAATTGGAGAAGAACTGCTTGGCAAATAGTTATACACAATATCCACAATTTATCCTTTCCCTCTTGACAGGAATAAATTGTGGATATTATTGTTTACATAATATTTATGCAACAGCTAAAACATGTCCGTATTCCGACATATTTTGACACTCCGTATCATTATTATTTTTATGTCTACCAAATCCCCACATTTTCCACATTATCCACATTTTTCCTCCTTCCCCCATGGAGAACTCCTGTTCTATTTTCTTTTTATTCACACTATGCTATAATCCAAAGTGCTTTCGAAAAAAGAACAAAATATGCCTGCGATGATTTGTCAAGACTCGCATTTTGTTCTGCCAAATAAGAGTTTCGCAAGCATTCGTTACTATCGCATAATAAAAAGGAGGAAAACACAGTGGAAACCATCACCATTACAACTAAAAATCACGAAACTTATTCTGCTGTCTCCAACTTTTTTATCGATTATTATATGACAGACGCAAACGGTGAATTTGTCAAAGTCTATCTCTATCTTGTTCGCCTTTTAAACAGTGGTCGCGCTGTTACGGTTGCAGAGATCGCCGACCATTTCAATCTGACCGAAAAAGATATCTGTCGTGCCATCCGCTACTGGATCAAACAAGGTGTATTACAATTGGAATATACGAAGGACAAAGTTCTGACCGGCATTACCATGCTTCCGCTTACCGCCAGGAACACTTCAAGTGATGATGCTTCCCTGTTATCCATGTTGGGGATTACAGACGAGACATCTACAGAAACCTACGCACAGAAAAGCGCCGATGCAAACAATGCAAACGATACTTCTGCACCGGGCAAACTTACGAAAAAGAGCAAGTCTGCTTCCAATGCTCAGACAATCGCAGAATTTTCTGCCATTCCGAAAAAAATATCCTATAAACCGGACTTTATTGCTTCCAAAAAAGAGGACGAAGATTTTGGCAATCTTTTATACCAGACCGAAGTATATTTCGGAAAACCTCTGACGCAGACCGACATCAACACACTGCTCTACATATACGAGGAACTTTCTTTCCCGCCGGATTTACTGGAGTATCTGGTGGAATACTGCGTATCTATCAACAAAAAGAGTAGTCGTTATATAGAGGCCGTTGCCATTGAATGGTATAAGAACGGAATCAAAACCGTTCAGGATGCGAAAATAGCATCCAAAAATTACAACTCCATTTATCTGGCTGTATTGAAACAACTTGGAATACAGGGCAGAGTACCAACGCCTACAGAGACAGCGCTGATTGATACCTGGTACAATACCTATTCCTTCGATAAAAATATCATTATCGAGGCGTGTCGCCGTGCCGTCACCACAAATCCACATTCTGCCAACTTTAATTATGTGAATGGTATTTTGGAAAACTGGCATAAACAAAATGTACACAAGTTGTCAGATATCGAAGCGTTGGACAAGAAATGGGCCGAACAAAAAAAGAAGCAAAAGGTAAACGGTAAAGCTTCCGGCAGCAATCAGTTTAACAATTATCAAAATTCTACCGAGCAAAGCGTGATTGATGAGTTTGAGAATTTATTTTTACAGGAGACGAACAAATAATTATGGCTTTAAATGATAATCAGTACGACGAAATCATGAGTATGTACTACAAGAATCAGGCAGAAAACCACATAGTAGAACAGTCCAGAAAAGAAGAGGTATATGCCGCAATTCCCCGGATTGCCGAGATTGACCGGCTGATTGCGACCTCGTCCATTGATGCGGTTCGCTCCCGTTTGAAAACCGGAGATGACAAGACAGGTGCCGCCAAAGAGCAGAATCACTCCCTGCTTGCGGAAAAAGCAGATTTGTTAAAAACCCACCATTATCCGGAAGATTATCTGAAACCGATTTTTACCTGCCCACTTTGTCATGATACCGGTCTGATCGGTCAGGAATACTGCTCCTGTTTCAAACAGGCGGCAATTGAAGTCCTTTACAGGGAGTCCACATTGGACCGCATTTTAGAGACCGAAAACTTTGAACACTTTGACCTGACCTTTTATTCAAAAAATACAGATGGCGAACATTCCTACACCCCGTATGAAAACATGCGAAATATTCTCAACAAATCGCAGTCATTTGTAGAAACATTTGACAAAGATGGGGGAAATCTATTATTCTATGGAGGGACCGGACTCGGAAAGACTTTTCTCTCACACTGTATTGCCAAGGCATTGCTTGACAGTGGACATACGGTTCTTTATCAATCTGCCATTCATCTGTTTGAAGATGTATGCGGAGATGTCATAATGAAAAAAAATCAAAATCCTAACAGCCAGGATATTTATCGATATTTATATAGCTGTGATCTGTTGATCATAGACGATTTGGGAACAGAATTCACAAACAGCTTTGTTTCTTCTGAACTTTATGATATATTAAATACGCGTATGCGAGAGCAAAAATCCACTCTGATCTCTACAAACCTGAATCTACAGGAATTGAATGAGCGCTATTCGGATCGCATTGCCACCCGCATTTTTGCGGAATACCAAGTTTGTAAATTCTATGGCGATAATATACGTCTCGCCATCAGAAGAAATGCAATAAATAAATGTTAATTTTTTAACGGAGGAAAAATCATGCCAAATGACAGTAACTTATTATCAACGATTCCGGTTGGACAACTGGGTATCATAGCCCTTAACAGTTGCACAACCTTAGGAGAGAAGGTGGATGCTTACCTTAGCAGATGGAGAAAGGCAAGAAACAATACCGAAAAATCTACGATCGCATTTAACGGATACGAAAAGGATTCTTTCCTTGTAAAATCTGTTTGCCCTCGTTTTGGTTCCGGGGAAGCAAAAGGGGAACTTTTAGAATCGGTAAGAGGAAAAGATTTATATATCTTAGTGGATGTGACAAATAACAGTGTCGAATATTCCCTATACGGTAGACCTTGTCCAATGTCTCCGGATGACCACTATGCTGACTTGAAGCGTGTAATTGCTGCTTGCGGCGGCAAAGCTCGCAAGATTACTGTTATCATGCCGTTTTTGTATGAAAGTCGCCAGCACAAGAGAAGCAGCCGCGAATCACTGGATTGCGCACTCTGTCTGCAGGAACTTGTAAGTCTTGGTGTCGATAATATTATTACGTTTGACGCACATGATCCAAGAGTACAGAATGCAATCCCTCTTCACGGATTTGAAAATATACGTCCGACCTATCAGTTCCTAAAGGCATTATTGTTGTCGACTCATGATCTTGAACTCGACAAAGAACATCTGATGGTTATCAGTCCGGACGAAGGTGCCATGAACCGTGCCATCTATTTTGCCAATATACTGGGCGTCGATGTCGGAATGTTCTATAAGAGAAGAGATTACAGTACCGTTGTAAACGGACGCAATCCAATCGTTGCGCATGAATTTCTGGGAGATTCTGTAGAGGGTAAAGACGTGATCATCATCGATGATATGATTGCTTCCGGTGAAAGTATGATTGACGTGGCAAGACAGTTAAAGCAGCGCAATGCAAGACGCGTATTCTGTGTCTGCACATTCGGACTCTTTACCAATGGATTAGAAGTCTTTGACGATGCAAAAGAAGAAGGACTGATTGAAAAGGTAATCACTACCAATCTTACCTATCAGCCGCCGGAGCTTCTTTCCAGAGACTGGTATATCAGCGCTGATATGAGTAAATATATTGCTTTGCTGATTGATCACTTAAATCATGATGCATCCATTTCCGACATTTTAAATCCGAATGACCGTATTCATGACCGTGTACAGGAATACCGTGAAAAACATACAATTCGTGCAAATTATTAAACGCTTGATCGAGTAGGGGCTCCCCTACTCAATCCGGCGTCGCCTACCCAAAAGGAGGCTGACCATTTATTTGATGGTCAGCCTCCTTTTTATTGTCTTAATCCGATGATGATTCCGGTTCCGGTGCCGGCGCTTCTGTCGTAGGTTCCGGTGCTTCTGTTGTAGGTTCCGGTGTCGGTGCCTCCGTTGCCGGTGCCTCCGTTGCCGGTGCCTCCGTTTCTTTCTTTGTTTTCTTTTCTGTTTTTTTCTTCTTTTTCTTCTTTTTATCTTTTTTATCGTCTTCTTCGGTACTCTTTCTGGTATCCTTCCAATCCTTAGTGGAACGAACCCATTCATAATCCGGGAAGCCAAGATCTGTCAATCCATCATGAATCTCCGTCATATAATCGTGCCAGATTCGTCCCGGATATGTAGAACCCCATAATCCTCTGGTTGCTTGCGGTGTGTCATAGCCTACCCATACACTGGTTGTATAATAAGGCGTAAACGCACAGAACCACCCATCGGTATTATTATCCGTTGTTCCCGTCTTTCCCGCGCAGGACATTCCCGGAATTCCCAGTCCGGAAGCTGTACCACCGGTAAACACACCACGCAACATGGAAGTCATCATCCGGGAGGCGTTCATCTCATATACCTCTTTGGATTTGACCTTGTCGGATACAATTTCATTGCCCTTTGCATCTGTTATTTTAACAATACAAGTCGGTTTTCTGAATTCACCATCATTCTCTATTGTCGCATAACCGGAAGCCATCTCAACTGTCGTCGCTCCATAGGTAAGACCACCCAGACAAGCTGCCATATTCTGCCGATCTTCAATCGTCAGATAATTAAAATTCATATTGAGCAGATAGTCCGCTCCGACTTCCGGCGTCAATTGACCGTACAAACGATATGCCACTACATTCTTAGAAGCCGCTACCGCTTGTGCCAGAGAAATCATACCGGAATATGATCTTCCGGAGTTTTCAGGCATTCTCGAATCTTCAAAATCCGTATCATCTACCGTTGTGGATGGTGTATATCCCCTTTCGAGCTGTGGCGTATACACGATCAAAGGCTTAATTGTACTTCCCGGCTGTCTGGCACTCTGATATGCACGATTCAAACTGTATCCCTGAATCTCGTCCTGTGTTCTTCCGCCTACGATTGCCACTACTCTTCCTGTTGAATTGTCAATACAGGTAGACGCTCCCTGAAGATTATAAATTCCTGTCTCTTCATTCTTCTCTTCATCCACGGAAAGTATATCATCGACAGTCTGTTGCAACAGCTTCTGTTTTTTCGGTTCGATTGAAGTATAAATCTGATATCCACCGGTATATAAAGAAGCATAAACCTCATCATATGTTTCCCGATATCTTTTATTGTATTCATGCTGTTCATCAATATTTTCAAACTTATACTGAAACTTAAAACCAGAGGCTTCCATCAATGCCTCCGTTGCGCAAAAATTGGTATATGTCTCCACATAGTCATGGCTGATCTGTTTCTCCGGAGCCAATTCAACTTTCTCATTCAAAGCAACCTGTAATTCAGCATCCGTCAAATATCCCAATTCATGCATATCATTCAATATCTTTTTTTGACGTTCTACTGTATGCGAATAGTTCTTCCGCGGATCATAATAGGTCGGGCTGTTCGGTATAGCGCACAAAAAGGCAACCTCGGCAACGGAAAGGTCATCCAGGCTCTTATCAAAATAGCCTTTTGCAGCAGATCCGATTCCATAGTAACTGTTTGCAAAGAATACCGTATTCAGATAATACTCCAAAATCTGCTGTTTCGTGTACTTTTTCTCCAGCTCCAATGCAATAAAAATTTCCTTGATCTTTCTCTCATACTTCAGCCTTGTCTCTTTGTTTTCCTCCTTTACCTCTTTGGTTAAGAAAATACCTCTGGACAACTGCTGGGTAATGGTACTTGCACCCTGTGTTGCATTGAAATCATTATTAAAAAATACATATCCCGCCCGGGCAATTCCCTCTATATCAATACCGTTATGTTCATAAAATCTTCGATCCTCAACCGCTACCATTGCTTCCACAAAATAAGCGGGAATCTCATCATAGGTTTTGTAATAAACCTCTTTTTCGCCTGTTACTTCTCGCAGTTTTTTCCCTTTTGCGTCATACACGATTGATGTTTCATCCTGTCTGAAATCCTCCTCGGATGAATTCGCAACAATCTTAATCGCCTCATCCCGGTAAGACAAAATCTGTTTGCCATATTTCTCGTAGACATAATAGCCACCAATGCCAAACACCAGACAAAAAATGGTGAACAAATATGCAAGAATGATTCTTCTGACTTTTCTGCGTTTTATCCTGCGTTCTCTCCGCGCATTGCGCTTTCCCTTTTTATCATCCTTTCCGGATGATTGCGTGTACGATTTCTTGGTCGGCTCTGTTTTTTTCTTTGTCGTATTCTTAGCCGTTTGTCCGGTATTCCGTACCTCCTTTTTCGTTTCTGAAGTAGGCTTATTATTATCCGTCATCTTACTCCCTCCGGCTGTTCTCGTATCTGATCGTTGTCCGTTTCATACAGAGAAACAAACATAAAATTCCAACAGAAATTTCCCCTTATAATTCGATAAAATGGTTCTCCACATCTAGTCCACTGATCATATCTTTAAGCACCGGATTGGTAGTGAATAAGATAATCTGTCGGTTCAAGTATTCACTCAAACAGCTTATTGTTTCATATATTCTTTGATAATCATAGGTAATAAAGATATCATCCATGATAATTGGCAATTCTTCCTTGATCAAAACATCTGCAATTGAAAGCCGAAGTGCCAGATAAATCTGTTCAATCGTTCCGGTACTCAAATATTCCATACTGATGTAATTCTCGCCATTTCTAACCATTACACGAAGCTGATTATCAATTTTCACATCTGAATATTTGTGCTCTGTGATCCGATCAACCAACTGAGATACTCTCTCATTCAACACACTTCCAAATGACTCATAGATCTCCTCCGACAAATCCCGAATCAGTTTAATAGCAAGATCCAGAGCCATTGTTTCTTTCTGGTTGTCTGCCATCTTCTTCTTGATGAATTCATATTCTGTCAGCAGTTGCTCCTGTTCTCCGCGCTCGACCAAAACCTTTTCCTGTTTCTTTTGATTATCTGCCAGGCGGCTTTCCAATTCTTTTTTCGCATCCTGATCATCCGATTCGGTCTTTGCTTCTTCAAATCCCTGTTCAATTTCAATCTCTTCCAGCTTCTTATATAACTTACTGCGGTTTACCAAGACCTGAATGATCGTAAGCAACGAAAAGAGTGTTCCTGCCGCGATTATTCCTATTTTGAGTTGCTGGGTAACCGGAAGCAGTCCCGCAATCGCAACAAATATTCCGATTATCATAACACCAATAAAAATAATGATCAACGGGCTGTCTAAAATACTCTTTTTCCCCATATTGCGAAGCAAGTCCGTATCCTGATCCGATTCCGATTTATCCTGCTCTTGCCTGTTTTCGTCATCCTTCCCGGTCTTGTCTTGATCTGTTTTCTCTTTCTTGATCGGAGAAAATTGAAGTTTCTGACCGTCTTGGGAATTCTCTATTTTTTTGTATTCTTCTTTCAATGCGGCAAGCTCTGCATCAAAATCGCGATTCAACTGAAGTTTCGAGTTGATTTCCTGTTCTCTCTTCTCCAATTCCGCATTAGAAAACTGTTCTTTCTTCTCTTCTAACTGTGCAAGCGCTGCAGTGGCATCCACATCACCGGCTTTGGCAGAAGCCATATTCACAATATAATCATTCAATCGATTACGAATTGCTTTATCGGTAGCTACTGCGGTATGTCCCACGCAAAGAGTATTCAGATAGGTGCTCTTGTCTGTTTGAATCAGTGCTCCTCTTACGCTGTTTTGATCTACCAACGGAACTTCCTGTCCTGTTTCCAGATTTTTTAACACGGTGCTCTGTTCTGTCTGCAAAAAATTCTGTTCCAGAAGATAGGCATTATTCTCCGAATTGATCTCCATCGATCCGGCATAAGCGGATCCACCAATCGGTTTTCTCTTCTCGTAACGTCCAACCTCTGTGATATCCCCTCTTGACCTGTCAATACCGTATAACATGTCCACGATAAAATCTTTCACTGTGGACTTGCCCGCTTCATTGGCCCCATATACTACGTTAATTCCGGGAGCAAGTGTAACATCTTTATCGTGAAATTGTCCGTAATCCTTAATGTGTAACTTATCAATTCTCATATTACTGCTCTCCCGTCTTCAATAGTACATCTAAACCATAGTTCAATGCCTTTTTGCTAATCTCATCTGCATAATAATCATCTGATAACTGACCAATAAATCGACCGATCAGGTTATTCTGATTCTCCTCATACAATTTTGACAGATCATAACCTTCTTTCTGTTCTGTGACCACTTCATAAATATTGTATTTCCTGACCAAATCGGAAAAGTCAAATATATCTCGATTATAATTCTGTCCTTTTACCAGAATCCGATATATATTTTGAGTTCCAAGATTCTGAATCTGACGATCAACCAGACTTAAAATCATTTCCGGTGTGTGATCCGGTTTGATATTGAGCAACAGATTCATATATGCTCTCTGCGCAACCGGTACAAATTCCGTTGTCAACTCACCATCTGTCACTTCACCGTAAATATAACCCCTTGCTCCCGTATCGGTATAATCAATCGGTTCCAACGAGCCTGCCATGATCACTGCATTTTCTTTGATAATCTCCGGCTTACGGATATGTCCCAGTGCAATATAATCAAAATTGGATTCTCTCAAAATCTTCTTATTAAACGGCAAATGCTTGGCATCACCGCCATGTGCCAGCAATATATTAAATGCTCCCTGCTTTGCCGGTCTGATGTGATTTAAAATATCATCTTCTTTTTCCTTACTGTCATAGGAGAAACCCGTCACACATGTATTGATATCTTTCATATATACATTATTGATCTTGTCAGCCGACATACAGATCGTTTTGGAAGAAAATTTATATTCTGCCATCGGACTGCCCGGCTTCAGATAATCATTGCTTCCCGCTATGATAATTGTCTTTGTCTTCGTCAATTTGGAAAGGATGTAATCCACATCACGAAGCATTCCCTCTGATGGCGGCATATGGAATAAATTACCTGCAATCAGTATCAGATCTACCTGCTTCGCCTCAGCATCTTCAATCACTTTTACAAATGTATCTTTTATCTCCTGTTTTCTGACCTCACTCCACGGTTTTCCCTCATCCGGTGTGATACCGAGATGCACATCTGCTAAATGTATAAATTTCATACCTTCACCTGCTCTTTCGTTCAGATTATCTATCTTATCTATTATATTAGATTTTTCCTATAAGTGCAAATTTTCTTTTAAAGTTTTAAATTTTTTTAATATTTTTACAAGAAAATCACTTAAAACGAAATATATTTTGTGCATTAGATGATCTCCGGCGGATTGCAGGAATGCGCAAATGAAAATGCCTGCAACACTTAAGCGCATTCCGCAGCAAGAATACCGGAAGCGTTCTTGCATTTTACAAAACAAAAAGTTTATGGCAAATGCCGCTGAAGATACTTTTCTTTCGTAGCCATTCCGCCCCTGATATGGCGTTCTGCCTTATTCACATTCAGAACTTTTCGAACCTCTCCTGCAAGAGATGGGTTGATATTCAGCAAACGTTCCGAAACATCTTTATGCACGGTGCTCTTACTGATTCCAAACTTTTTGGCGGTTTGTCTGACCGTGGCGTTTGATTCAATAATATACGTCCCTATCTCTATCGCCCGCTCTTCAATATACGCTTTCAAGACGAATCTCCAATGATCTTGTTGTTACAATGTATGCAAATAGAAATTCTGATATTCCCATACATCGAGGATTCATCGAATGATTCACAAAAATTCAAGAACGGGATAAATCAGAATTATCTTATCCCAGCATTCCTTCAATGTCCGTCTTAGATTGTACGCCGACGCTCTGATTCACGACCTCTCCATTCTTAAATACGAGCAAAGTCGGAATCGACATCACATTGTAATCAATGGCCAGAGAAGATTCTGTGTCAACATCAACTTTACAGACCTTAATCTCCGGATGCTCCTCCGCAATCTGGTTCACGATCGGTGCTAACATCTTACACGGTCCACACCAGGATGCCCAAAAATCGACTAATACCGTCTGTTCTGCCTGTAACACCTCTTTTTCGAATGTGTCTTTTGTGATATGTTCTACTTCCATTTCAAATCCTCCTAAAATAAACTTATTGCCAATTAATATTTTACTCACAATCATTATTGACATGGATAGTATACCACATTCTCTTTTATATCACTACACAATTTTATCCGGCCATGTATTTATGCATGGTCTCTCAAAATTCTCATGTCAGATCTCCTGCTTTTGCATGATCAAAATATCAATCTGATACTTCTTTGCAATCCCGATAATCTGTTTTTCCCTTTCGTCATCCGGAACTGTGATCGCACTGCTGATCACATCAAAAAACACCCTCTCGCGCTTCCCCAGATAATCTGCCTGTTCTGTGTCTTCCCGAATCCAAACGATTCCGGGCGTATAGATGCAGCCTTCCGCATTCCAAAGCTTGTGGCGCCTGCGGTTAACATCATAATATGCCTGATGCAGTCCCATTGTATCCAGACAAGGATACAGCGTAGTTGTTCTGCAAAGTCTTCCCTCCGAAGTATCTTCCCCCCGAATGGTTCCTCCCCCGGGGAAGCCGGCAGCGCATAAATTCAGGACGCCAATCCGTCCACCCGGATACTTCTCATGTAAACTTCTCACTTCCTGTAAGACAGAATCGGTTTCGGTGATAATACTCACTTCATATGTATGCCCAAACGTACCCTCCTCCCGCATTGTCTCACAAGATATCGCGCCTGTTTTCCCCTTATCACAATCTGCCCGAAACGGATAGAACACGGTGTGTGTTCTCGTCCATGTAATGGCCTCTGTCAATCGACGATCCCTCTCACAGAATCGCAGGGTATCTTCGAATATTTGAATTCTTCTTTCTCTCTCCTCTTGATATCTCATAGTACTGCCTCCCAACTCACAATGTAATCTGTATATTTCGTGATAGGTACATTATACAGCAACTGCTGTCCTATAAAATTCCCACCTCTATCATTTTGCTATTTATGATCAATGACATGATACGGGAGGCAAAACTATGCTAAGTTCAACCTCCGGCTTTGCCTTGGTTTCGACTTCTTGGACTTTCATGGCAAATAGAAAAACAGGATTCAATAAAATGAACCCTGCATTTTCGAATTTGTGTTTATTTATTTGTCCTCTTTCTCCTCTTCCTTTTGCTTTTGGGAGTATGCCTGCATAACATCCCTTGCCCATATTGGATTAATCTGGGCAAGTCCTTCCGGTGTATGCTGATCTGCCAAATCGGCCAGTTTCTCTTTCATATCTTCATAAAGATCCATATTGGCATTCAATATAAGCGGCTTCGGTTCTCCTTCTAAGATCAGTATCCACCGGTATCCGTCATCCGGTTTCTTATCAAAAAAGAGTCCTATAATCTTCCTGTCTTTTGCCACCTTCTCTTTGAGCATCGGAATATATACCAGTTTCATCGTCTCAATAAACCGATCATCCAATCCCTCATCAAAGATCAGAATTTTCTCTCGCAATTCCGAGTCGCTTCGAACAATACGATATCGATAGCCACCCTGTGCAAGCCGCAGAATATTATCCTTTTTCAATCTCTCATTGTATTCTCTGATCTCCTGCCTCTCCGGTTCTGTCAATCTCGGAACGAACCAGATCAAATACTTCTGCTCCAGATCATTATAGCTACTCCGATATGCAATCGGGAAAAGCATCTTACAGTCTTTGCAGTATTCCTTAAAAAATAAATTCTGCATAACCTTTTCTTTCTTCTCGATATCATATGGCATTTCTATTTTATCCCAAATTTCAATCTCTATTTCTTTTCCGCACTTGGGACATTTTATATTCTGTTTCTTGAATTTTGCCATTCTTTTTCTCCTTATATATTCTTAATTAGAGGAAACAATTCCCTTTTCCGCATCCATGGTGACAACCGCTCCCTCATGCAGAATATCCGTGGCATTCGTTGCCCCTATAATGACCGGAATATCCAGACTGAGTCCGACAATAGCCGCATGGGAATTCTGTCCGTCTTTCTCAACAATAATACCGGATGCCTCCATGATATCATTGCTTGTCTCCGGAAGAACAATAATATCCCCCTCTTTGAAATTGTCTACAATATCCATCAGTTCTTTGCCAACGCAAACGCTTGCCGTTGTCTTACGCTGATTGACGCCTCTTCCTTTTACTAAAATGTGCCCAACCACATGAACTTTGATCAAATTGGTCGTTCCCGAAACACCGATCGGCACTCCCGCGGTGATAACCGTGATCTCACCCTGTTTCACAAGACTCTTTCGTTCTGCCTGTTCGATGGCGTGTTCAAACAGATCATCCGTATTGTTTTTCTCATCCACCATAAGTGGAATCACACCCCAGGAAAGATTCAACTGTCTCCATACATTCTCATTTGGCGTACATCCGATGATCGGACAAGCCGGTCTGTATTTGGAGATCATGCGGGCAGTCTTGCCGGATTTCGTAACCGTAACAATCGCCGATGCATTCAGATCCATCGCCGTCGTACAGGTCGCGTGCGCAATCGCATTCGTAATATCCGGATTCACCAGACTCGCACGATTATTAAATCGTTTTACCAGATCAATATTCGATTCTGTCCGCTCCGCAATTTTCACCATCGTCTTAAGCGCCTTAACCGGATACAATCCGGCTGCGGTCTCTCCCGAGAGCATGATTGCTGACGTTCCGTCGTAAATTGCATTTGCAACATCCGTCGCCTCCGCTCTGGTCGGTCTCGGATTCTTCATCATCGAATCCAGCATCTGTGTCGCTGTGATCACGATCTTCTCTGCATTATATACCTTTTTGATGATCATTTTCTGAATAGCCGGTACATCCTCGAGCGGAATCTCTACTCCCATATCTCCTCTGGCTATCATGACACCGTCAGAGACCCGAATGATCTCATCAATATTATCCACGCCCTGCATATTCTCAATCTTGGCAATGATATTGATGGAATTACAATTATGCTGACTGAGAATATCCCGAATCTCCAGAATATCATCCGCAGACCGCACAAAAGAAGCCGCTATGAAATCAAATCCCTGCTCAATGCCGAAAATGATATCTTCCCTGTCCTTCTCGCTGATATATGGCATGGAAAGCGCAACATTCGGCACATTCACTCCCTTGTGATTGGACACATCTCCGCCATTTTCCACAATGCAGATGATATCCGTTTCAGT